>NZ_JBMEMN010000002.1:0-102275 GCF_049310905.1 Gudongella sp. DL1XJH-153 | reverse complement strand
GGACAGAAAAAGCTTGAAGTAAGAATGGATAAGCTTGAAGAAGGACAGAAAAAGCTTGAAGTAAGAATGGATAAGCTTGAAGAAGGACAGAAAAAGCTTGAAGTAAGAATGGATAAGCTCGAAACTAGGATGGATAGCCTTGAGGGAAGAGTCGGAAATCTTGAAGAGGGTCAAAGAAGAATTATTCATAGATTAGATGGAGTAATTGAGCAGACTGTATTTCTTACAGAATTTAGAGAAGAAACCAATTCAAAGCTTGATAGGATTATTGAGGAAAACCAGGTGTTCAAGGAAATCCTTGGCAGGCATGAGGTTGATATAAGAATGATTCAAAAGAGAATAGTTTAAATGTTAACTCATCACTTTTGTGGTGGGTTTTTTATTGGTTGATGTGATAAAATAATACTGTTTGAGGTTTTCGGTAGATGCTTTGGGCAACCCAAAGGAGGAAATCTATATGATAAGAATAAAGAAGGCCATTAGATTTGCAGTGAAGGCACATGGGGACCAGATGAGAAAGGGGACGGATTTTCCTTACATCGAGCACCCTTTACACGTTGGAATTCTTCTGTCAAAGGCAGGTATGGGAGATGAAGTTGTAATTGCTGGAATACTCCACGACACACTTGAGGATACTGATACAACTGAGGATGAGCTTAGAAGTGAGTTTGGAGAGGAGATTCTGAAGCTGATAAAACTGGAATCGGAGCCAGACAGGACCTTGCCTTGGAATCAGAGGAAAAACCATACCGTTGAGCATCTCAGGAACGCTTCAAGGGATGTTAAGATGATCGCACTTTGTGACAAGCTTTCAAATATCATGGATATTGAGGCTGATTTGGTAGCCTATGGAGATGCTCTCTGGGAAAGGTTCAATGCAGGATATGAGGAGCAGAAGTGGTATTATATATCACTTGTTGACGCCTTGAGTGACCTGGGGGATATGGAGCTCTACCAGGAGTTTAATGACAAGGTTTCAAGTGTGTTTGAATAGCATTTCCATTTAGAATGGATAGATTATATTATTGGGGGAATGTGTGATGTTCAGAGAAATGAGAAGAAAGAAGCAGCTGCTTTCAGATGAGGATACTAGAGCAGTATTGAGTAGAGGTACAAATGGTGTGCTAGCTTGCCATGGGGATGAGGGTTATCCCTACGCTGTACCTGTGAGCTATGTATATTACAATGATAAGATATATTATCACTCAGCCAAATCTGGTCATAAGGTGGATTCCATAACAAAGAATCCCAAGGTTTCCTTTGCAGTAGTTGATGAGGATACCATCGTAAGTGAGGAGTACACTACATATTTTAGAAGTGTGATTGCATTTGGAAAGGCCAGGATTGTTGAGGGTGATGAGTGGTATGAAGGCTTTAAGGCCTTGGTGGACAAGTACTCCGGGAATCTGCCTGAGGAAGTAAACATAAAGGAAATCCAGGGCTGCAAGACATCACACATAATTGCCATTGATGTGGAGCATATAACTGGAAAGGAAGCAATTGAGTATGTAAGGGCGAAGAATACTAAATAGTAATTCTAAAAAGCGGGTATACCCGCTTTTTTATTTACTAAAAATACAAATTTCAGCAGCTGTTCTTGTCTTTAAATGTTGGCATAACGATATATTAAGGGTATCATACCATCAAGGAGGGATTATGGATGAACACACACAAGGAATTTATTGATGGAATAGATGAACCGGACAAAAGGGAACGGGTGAAGATGATACTTGACCATATTAAGGAGAAGTATCCGCAGCTCAAGGAGGAAATAAAGTGGAACCAGCCTATGTTCAGCGACCACGGGACATATATAATTGGTTTCAGCATCTCCAAGGGGCATATCTCCCTGTCCCCTGAGACAGCTGTTTTGGATATCTTTGATGAAGATATCAAGAAGTCGGGCTATGAGAGAACCAAGATGATCATGAAGATAAAGTGGAAGGAAAAAGTTGATTTTGAACTAATCGAAAGGATGATAGAATACAATATTGAAGATAAGAAGGAGATGACCAAGTTTTGGAGATAAGCGGACAAGTTGTCCGCTTTACTTATGCCCAGACATATGTCCTTAACTGGACTATGTTGTTAATCTCACCTGTTTCGGGTATTAAGGATAATAGGGATAAACATAAAATTGTTTAACATAGAAGGGTATAGGTGAGCTTAATGAAAAAGCTAATAGTGGTTCTAGCAGGTCTTGCTGTAATAGTATGGGGGATGTTCTTTTTTATGAACAGGCAGCCTCAGACTCCAGAGCCTGTTGATCAAATACCAATAGAGGAGCCTGATACAGGGGAGATTGAGTCACCGGTTCTTGCGGATGATTCAACACTTCCAATTCCACCACTTCTGGAAGATACAGATCCTTCACCTGACAGGGCTGAGTTCCGCATAATTGCGCAAAATGGCACCAAGGAATTTGTCCCTGGAGTTCAAACAGATACAATGGGATACAATGGCAATTACCTTGGACCTGTAATTAGAACAAGACGGGGAGAAGATGTAGCTATAAATATTGAGAACAGAATAAATGGTGAGATGACAACAATACATTGGCATGGACTTGAAGTTGGCGGTGAGGATGATGGAGGACCACATTCGGGCATTCAGCCAGGAGAAACATGGACTCCTGAGTTTACAATCGACCAGCCGGCAGCTACCCTTTGGTACCATCCTCATCCAGAATCCAATACGGGAAGACAGGTTTACAAGGGTCTGGCAGGTTTGTTTATTATTGATGATGAGGTGTCGGATTCACTTGATATACCAAAGGAGTACGGTATCAACGACATTCCACTTGTAATACAGGATAAGAGATTCCGTGAAGATGGAACCTTTGAATATATTCTGGGAGGGCCTGATATAATGTTTGGAATTCAAGGAAATGTCATTCTTGCAAATGGTGAAATTGAGCCATATCTAAACGTTGAAAAGGGACTTATGAGGTTTAGGATACTCAATGGTTCAAATGCGACCATTTTTGAGCTTGGGTTGGACAACGATCAGAGCTTCCATCAGATAGCATCAGATGGAGGATTTTTGGAAGAACCAGTGGAAATGAACAGACTTGTTCTCGGTCCTTCGGAAAGGGCTGAGATTCTGATAGACTTCTCTGACTACGAAGATGGAGAAATAGTTAGACTTGCCAACCAGGACTGGAGCATTATGGAGTTTGTGGTAGATGGCGGCAGAGAGAATGATTTATCAGTACCCGTTACCCTTGCTGAAATAGATAGGCTCGATCCACAGGATGCATCAAGGACAAGGGAATTTGTATTCCTAGGGATGGGACCAAATGTAAATATTAATGGAAAGCAGTTTGATATGGACAGGATAGATGAAGTGGTTAGCCTTGGTGATACTGAAATATGGGTGGTCTCCAATCAAAGCGGTATGGGAATGATGGGGGGAACTGTACATCCATTCCACGCCCACGGAACACAGTTTCAGATTCTTGACCTGAATGGCAATCCGCCAGCAGCCAATGAAACTGGCTGGAAGGACTCATTTGTAGTGTATCCGGGAGAGACCGTAAGAGCTATTGCCACATTCAAAAAAACAGGGGTATTTATGTATCACTGCCATATACTTGAGCACGAGGATGCAGGTATGATGGGTCAGTTTGTGGTTGAATGATAAAGGATATTAACAAGGAGTGAATCTGATGAACAAGGACGATGAAAAGATGCATGAACACGAGGATCATGACGAACACAAGGATCATGACGAACACAAGGATCATGACGAACAAAAGGATCATGAAGAACACAAAGATCATGATGATCACGATGACCATGGGGATCATGGAGGACATGACCATGGAGATATGGTAGAGGATTTCAAGAGACGTTTCTTAATTTCTTTGATCATAACCATTCCAATACTTGTATTATCTCCGATGATACAGGGTTTTATTGGAGTTGACTGGAGATTTTCAGGAGATATGTATATCCTCTTTGGATTATCCACTGTTGTGTTCTTCTATGGTGGCTGGCCTTTCATAACAGGAGCAAAGGATGAGCTGAAGGACAAGAGTCCTGGAATGATGACCCTGATTGCCTTAGCAATCACCATTGCATATGGTTACAGCAGTTTTGTTGTATTTGGATTGGATGGTAATCAGCTGTTCTGGGAGCTAGCTACGCTTGTTGATATCATGCTCCTTGGTCACTGGATTGAAATGAAGTCAGTAATGGGTGCATCAAATGCATTGGAGGAACTTGTAAAGCTGATGCCAAATGAAGCACATAGACTCGACGGAGATGGAAATGTCGAGGATGTACCAATTTCTGAACTGAAAAGTGAGGACAGCGTTCTTGTCAAGCCCGGTGAAAAGATACCAGTTGATGGTATAATTGTCGACGGAAAGTCTGCAGTTGATGAGTCAATGCTCACGGGAGAGTCTGTTCCAGTGGAGAAGAAAGAGGATGATGAAGTAATCGGTGGATCTGTCAACAAGGAAGGGTCCTTGACAGTCCAGGTTAAAAAGACAGGAGAGGATTCTTACCTTTCACAGGTTATCACAATGGTTAAGGAAGCCCAGGATTCAAGGTCAAAGACTCAGGATCTTACCAATCGTGCTGCAAAGTGGTTGTTCTATCTGGCATTATCTGCAGGTTTTATTACACTTTTTGTGTGGCTATCACTTGGATACGAGTTTGATATGGCACTTGAGAGAATGGTAACGGTTATGGTTATTACTTGTCCCCATGCATTGGGGCTTGCATCGCCTCTTGTTGTTGCTGTTTCAACAACACTTTCAGCAAAACAGGGTCTTCTTATCAGAAACCGAGCCAACTTTGAGAACGCGAGAAATCTTGATGCAGTTGTATTTGACAAGACGGGGACTCTTACTAAAGGTGAATTCGGAGTAACAGATATTGTTCCAGCTGAAGGATATGATGAAGACAAGGTTTTAAGGATAGCAGCAAGTCTCGAGCAAAACTCTGAGCATCCAATAGCAACCGGGATTGTCAATGAGGCCAAGGGAAGGGAAATCGACCTTGGTGAGATTCAGGAATTCCAGTCCCTAACTGGGAAGGGAATTGAGGGTAAGGTCGATGGAAAGAAGATAAATGTAGTAAGCATTGGATTTGTCCAAGACAAGGAACTTTCATATGACGAAGAACACTTCAATAAGATGAGTGAAGAGGGAAAGACTGTTGTGTTTGTACTTCTCCAGGATAAACTGATTGGGATGATTGGTGTTGCTGATATGGTAAGGGAAACTGCCAAGGAGGCCATTGCAGCCCTGAAGGAAATGGGAGTGCATTCAATTATGCTTACAGGTGACAATCAGAAGGTTGCTGACTGGGTTGCAGGCCAGCTTGGAATAGATGAAGTATATGCTGGAGTGCTTCCTGATGACAAGGCAAATCAGATAAAGAAAATCAAGGATAAGGGCTTGAAGGTTGCAATGACCGGAGATGGTGTTAACGATGCACCTGCCCTTGCAACAGCTGACCTTGGCATTGCCATCGGTGCGGGAACCGATGTGGCAATGGAAACTGCAGATGTGGTTCTTGTAAAAAGCAATCCAAACGATGTAGTAGCCTTGATGAATCTATCGAGAAAGACCTACAGAAAGATGATACAAAATCTTTGGTGGGCTACTGGATACAATATTATTGCAATACCTCTTGCAGCAGGTGTACTCGCACCATGGGGTATAGTTCTTAGTCCTGCAGTGGGTGCGGTATTGATGAGCATGAGTACTGTAATTGTTGCAATAAATGCCAAGATGTTAAAGGCATAAATGGCGGGGATCCGATTTGAAGATTAATATGAAGGAGGGATACTTGTGGATAAGAAGGTCTATTTGCCTTGGGAGTTTATTGGAGATTTTATGGTGGCTGCTTTTGAAGAAGTTGGGGTTCCAAGAGAGGATGCCTTGATTTGTGCTGATATCCTTATGGAAAGTGACATGAGGGGAATTGAAAGCCATGGGGTAAACAGGTTCAAGCCCATATATATTGACAGGATAAACCAGGGTATCCTCAATCCTGTAACAGAATTTGAAATTGTAAGGGAAACCCCAACCACTGCCGTAGTTGATGGACATAACGGCATGGGAATGGTTGTATCCTACAAGTCCATGAAGCTTGCAATTGAAAAGGCAAAAAAATATGGAATGGGAATGGTAGCTGTAAGAAACTCCACCCATTACGGTATAGCTGGATATTATGCCACAATGGCCACTGATGAGAATATGATTGGAATAACCGGTACCAATGCAAGACCTTCAATAGCTCCTACCTTTGGTGTTGAAAATATGCTGGGGACCAATCCTCTGACATTTGGCATGCCTACAGATGAGCGCTTCCCCTTTGTCCTAGACTGTGCCACAAGCATCACCCAAAGGGGAAAAATTGAATACTATGCAAGAATGGGCAAGGATACTCCTGCCGGTATGGTCATTGGAAGTGATGGATCAGCCATGACTGACAGTGAAAAAATACTACAGGATTTGCTTTCAGGCGAGGCTGCATTTGCTCCACTTGGAGGAATGGGTGAGGAGATGGGAGGCCATAAGGGTTATGGCTATGCCACTGTGGTGGAGATTCTTTCAGCTGCACTCCAGGCGGGAAGCTTTCTAAGGATGCTTTCCGGTATCGGTGAAAACAGTGAAAAGATACCATATCCTCTTGGACACTTCTTCCTTGCAATTGATACGGAGGCCTTTATGGGAGCGGACAGCTTTAAGCGTACAGCAGGCAATATACTTAGGGAATTGAGAAGCTCAAAGGTGTCCCCTGGTGAAGATAGAATCTACACAGCAGGTGAAAAAGAGTACCTGGTCAGTCAGAAAAGAAAGGATAAGGGAGTGCCTGTAAATGAAGGCGTGCAGAATGATTTGGTCACTGTAAGGGATAATTTGGGCTTGGACTTCCAGTTCCCGTTTGAACAGGATTCATAACACAAGGGTTTGGGTAGGTATAAGGCAACATCGAAAAGAGGTGATTCGGATGCCGACCATGAATGAAGGATATGTAAAGACAGTCAGAGGAAGCGTTGTGGAGGCTGTTTTTGAGAACAAGCTGCCTGAGATAAATAATAAAATTGTGGCAGGAGAAAACCATGAGATGATTTTTGAGGTCAGTTCCCATGTTGATTCAACCACTGTTAAGCTTATTGCCCTAACATTTACTGCAGGGCTTGCCAGAAAGGATCCCATATGGGATACGGGAAACCACTTGATGATTCCTGTGGGGAAACAAACACTGGGAAACCTGTATGATGTGTTTGGCAACAATCTGGTGGATTCAGAAAAAAAGGAAGATACCATTCTAAGGTCAATCCATCAGGACCCGGTATCATTTGCACAGAGGAGCTCATCAGATGAAATTTTCCTTACGGGAATAAAGGCCATTGATGTGCTGGCACCATTACCCAAGGGTGAAAAGGCAGGACTTTTTGGTGGTGCTGGAGTTGGAAAGTCGGTACTTATAACTGAACTTATCAACAACACAGCCAAAAAGAGCAAGGGATACAGCGTATTTTGTGGAATTGGTGAAAGATCAAGGGAGGCAGAGGAGCTGTACAGGGAAATGCGGGAAACTGGCGTAATTGAAAATGCAATCCTGATATTCGCCCAGATGAATGAACCCCCGGGAGCAAGATTTCGTGTCGGTCATGCTGCATTGACAATGTCAGAGTACTTAAGGGATGTTGAGAAAAAGGATGTTCTGCTGTTGATTGATAATATTTTCAGGTTTATCCAGGCCGGGTCTGAGGTTTCTGGTCTGATGGGGAAAATGCCTTCAAGGGTGGGTTACCAGCCAACACTTTCCAGTGAGCTTTCAGAGCTTCAGGAAAGGATTTCAAGCACCAAGACAAACTCAATAACCTCAATTCAGGCTGTATATGTACCTGCAGATGACTTTACGGACCCATCTGCAACCCACATATTTTCTCACCTGTCAGCTTCAATAATCCTGTCAAGGAAAAAGGCCAGTGAAGGCTTGTACCCTGCCATTGACCCTCTGAACACAACATCAAAGATGCTGAACAAGAGAATTGTAGGGGAAAGACATTATGAAATCGCTCAGGAAATAAAAAGGAATCTTGCAATCTATGACGAGCTGAAGGATGTAATTGCAATGCTTGGAATAGAGGAGCTTTCAAAGGAGAACAGGGATACGGTACTTCGTGCAAGGAAGCTGCAGAGATTCTTGACACAGCCGTTTTTTACCACTGAACAATTCACAGGAATGGAAGGAAGGTTTGTGGAACTTGAGGATTCTCTGGATGGATTTGAGAGGATACTCAATGATGAATTCGAGGATTATAGGGAGAGTGACCTGTATATGATAGGAAATGTGGATGAGGCCAATGAACGTAGAAATAATAATTCCTAACAAGACGATTGTTCAAAAGAAAATAGATAGCCTTACGGCACCTGGGACGGAGGGAAATTTTCAGATCCTTCCAAGACACATTGATTTTGTTTCTTCATTAAAGGCGGGCATACTCACCCTTTTAGTGGATGGATCGGAGGAATACTACGCAATCAACTATGGAATTCTTGTGAAGAAGAGCGACAGGGTTTTTGTGGTGTGTCAGCAGGTTATCAGGGGAGAATCCCTTGAAAAGCTTAATCAGGCAGTTGAGGAAAAGCTAAGTGTGCTAAGCGAAAAGGAAAAGGTCACAAATGAGATACTATCCAGAATGGAAATCGCCACACTGAAGAGAATCTCTGAAATGGAGTGATAGCTTTGGATAAAAAGAAACCTACCCCTGAAGAAGAGCTTACAAGCAAGATATCAGAGGATGTAAAGCACAGGATAAGGTCCAAAAAAGAAGGCAAAGAGATTATGTTTGGTATGGGCGTTTTCGGAATAATCGGTTGGTCCATAACCGTTCCAACCCTTATGGGAGTTGCTCTGGGAGTGTATCTGGACAAAAGATTTCAGGTCGATTTTTCCTGGACCCTTACCCTTATGTTTGCAGGGTTGATCATGGGGTGTTACAATGCATGGCGCTGGATTAACGATAAAAGCAATAGAAGGAAGTGAAATTATGGTAATTGCATTTATAACAGGTGTTTTGCTGGGATTTGTTTTCTTTGGAGGCTTGTACTTCAGTGTAAATCGCATCGCAGATATGAAGCATCCAGCAGTATTTATGCTGGCAAGTATGATTGTCAGGATGCTGATCGTATTGGTTGGATTATATCTTATCAGAGGAGACAGTTTATACAATATCCCCCTGGCATTGCTGGGGATAATATTGGCAAGGACTTATCTGACCTCGTGGGTGAAAAAGAAGGAAAGTTAGGTTATATGAAAGGAATAGGGGATAAAAAATGTCCATTGATCCTAGTAGCATAGTATATTTTGAATGGGGATTTGTCAGAATAACAGCGACCCTGGTGTTTACATGGGTAACAATGCTGTTGCTGACTGTGGGAGGATTGCTGTTGACGAGGAATCTGACAGATGAAAACGATATGTCAAAGAGTCAGTCAATCCTTGAAGCGACTCTTATAACAATGAAAAGTCAGATCAAAAGCGTAAGCCAGCAGGACCCTGGAAAGTATCTGCCATTTATCAGCACGCTTTTCATATTTATTATGACGGCTACGATTTTGTCAATTATACCGGGCTTCCATGCCCCAACAGGCTCTTTAAACACTACAATAGCTTTATCGCTTTACGTGTTCTTTGCAGTGCCCTTCTTTGGAATACAGAGCCTGGGAGTAAAAAACTACCTTAAAGAATATGCAAAGCCGTCAGTTGTAATGCTGCCATTCAATATTATCAGTGAGTTTTCAAGAATTGTATCACTGGCAGTCAGATTGTACGGTAATGTTATGAGTTCAAGCGTAATAGTGATTATTCTGTTGGGCGTTGTACCTTTTTTCTTTCCGGTGGTAATACAGTTGTTCGGGATACTGACTGGAGCTATTCAAGCATATATTTTTGCCATACTGGCAACAGTTTACATTGCTTCAGCAACAAGTGAAAATTAAGGAGGATGAGTTATGGATTCAATAACGGTTATAGGAATGACATCCATTGTAATGGCAGGACTTACAATTGCAATTGGATCAATTGCACCGGCCATCGGTGAAGGGAACGCGGTTGCTCAGGCATTAAGGTCGATTGCCCAGCAGCCTGATGAGGCGAATACAATCTCCAGGACGCTTTTTGTAGGACTCGCAATGATAGAGTCAACGGCTATTTACTGTTTTGTAATATCCATGATTCTACTTTTCGCCAATCCGTTCTGGAATGCGATTATGGGGTGATGTTATGCAAATAGAATGGTTTGAAATTTTAGCCCAGGTGTTCAACTTTTTTATCCTCCTGCTGATACTTAGGAAAATTTTCTACAAGCCTGTTAACCAGGTTATGGAAAACAGACAGGAAAAGATAGACAAGTTGATCAAGGAATCCGAAGAAAAGATGGAAACTGCTGAAAGCCTCATGAATGAATACCAGACGAAGCTGGCACAGCTGGAGTCTGAAGAAGAGGCAACAATCAGGGTGGCCAGAAAAAAGGCTGAAGATATAAAGGATGAACTTCTCGAAGAGTACAAAAATGAAGCCGAGAGAAGGAGAGAAGAGTTTTTGAAGGAAATTGAGGATGACAAAAACAAGTTGTCCAGGGATATACAGACCACCCTTGGACAAAATTCAGTAAAGATTGCCAGACGGATACTGTCCTATATAACTGATGAAGAGCTGGAAGAGGAATATTTTGAGTCCTTCCTGAATAAAATTGACAAGCTTGATGATGCAGCTTCAGATTTTGAGATTTCCTTCAAGGAGGAAAAATTTGAATTTGTAAGCGCTGATGAGATTTCAAAAGAAAAGAAAAACACACTTGAGTCAGCTTTAAAGGATAAGTTCAGGAATTTCAAGGATCTTCGATACACTGTGGATGAGGATCTCGTTATGGGATATGAATTGAGACTTGAATCCTATGTATTGAATAGCAGTCTGAAAAAATATCTGGAACAGACGGAGATTAACATTCTAAAGACCATTGAGGCAAAGAATTAGTAAAGGGGCAAATCACTATGATTAAAGAACAATTAACCAAATTCGGTGAATTTGTTGATATTGCTTTGGATGAAAACCTCGATAAGTATGAAGTGGAGGAGATGGGTGAAGTAGTCTCTTTGGATCGGGGAATTGCCATTGTCAGGGGACTGAGAAAGGTCAAGTACCAGGAATTGATACAATTTCCAAAGGGAACAAAAGGAATGGCCTTCAACCTGGACACCGACAACGTAGGGGTCATACTACTGGGAGATTATAATCACATAGGATCAGGTGATACCGTTAAGAGGACATACAGCGTAGCAGAGATACCAGTTGGACATGAGTTTATTGGAAGGGCGATAAACCCCTTGGGAGAGGCTTTGGATGATCTGGGAGCCATATCTGCAACCGAAAGGCTGCCAATAGAACGGGAGGCTCCTACCATACTGGACAGAGATCCAGTCGATAGCTCTCTGCAGACGGGACTAAAGGTCATCGACTCAATTGTACCCATTGGAAAAGGGCAACGTGAACTGATCGTTGGAGACAGACAGACCGGTAAGACGGCAATAGCAATTGATACCATTATCAATCAAAGGGACAAGGATGTTATTTGCATATATTGTGCAATCGGTCAGCAGGCATCTACAATTGCAAAGCTAATGGAATCCCTTAAGGAGAACCAGGCCATGAGCCATACAATTGTTATAGTTGCACAGGCCGATGATCCACCGGGTCTTGCATATATTGCACCCTATGCTGCAACTGCAATGGGAGAGTACTTTATGGAGAATGGCGAAGATGTTTTGATTGTCTATGATGATCTGACCAAGCATGCCAGGGCCTACAGGGAACTGTCACTCTTGTTGGAAAGACCACCGGGAAGAGAAGCATACCCTGGTGATATATTTTATATTCACTCCAGGCTCCTTGAACGCTCAACACATCTGAACAAGGACCTTGGAGATGGTAGTCTTACTGCCTTGCCCATTATCGAGACCCAGGCAGAGAATATTTCTGCATATATTCCCACCAATCTTATTTCAATCACAGATGGGCAGATTTTTGTATCATCAAAAATTTTCAACAAGGGGAATATCCCTGCACTGAATATAGGCGATTCATTATCTAGAGTGGGTGGAAAGACCCAGCTTCCTGTATACAGGAATATAACCAATGATTTGAAGCTTTCATTCTCGCAGTTTGAGGAGCTTGAGATTTTTGCAAGCTTTGGTACAAAACTCGACGATCAAACCAAGAAGATATTGGCAAGAGGTGAAAGGATAAGGGCGGTATTTAACCAGTCTCAGTTTTCTCCTGTGGATGTAGTTGAACAGATTGGTATATTCC
Organism: Gudongella sp. DL1XJH-153; assembly: GCF_049310905.1. Classification (NCBI taxonomy): domain Bacteria; kingdom Bacillati; phylum Bacillota; class Tissierellia; order Tissierellales; family Tissierellaceae; genus Gudongella; species Gudongella sp. DL1XJH-153. Next base: position 89,934 of record NZ_JBMEMN010000002.1, on the reverse strand, counting down.
TGGCGCTGACAGAAGGACTTTTTGATCAGGTGCCTCTTGAGAAAATCAAGGATGCAGAGACATTGGTTAAAGATGTAGTGGGGGAATTTGATGAATTCAGAGACCATATAAGGTCAACCCATAAGATAAGCGATGAAATAAAGTCGGAGTTTAAGGCGAAAGTGTCCGAGAGGATAGAAGAGGAGTTGATCAGTGATGCAAACTCTACAGAATCTTCGGAGGAGCATTGATTCAGCAGAAAGTCTGAAATCCATTGTCAAGACAATGAAAGCTCATGCGTCCATGAATATTAACCAGTTCCAGAATGCAGCAGAAGCTTCTGGGAATTACCGTCAAATCCTGGATATGGCAATTTATATAGTGTTGTCACAAGAGGAGGAAGGGCCTGTTGAGAATATTAAGTCTAAGGAGGGATCAACTCTTCATATAGTTTTTGGATCTGACCATGGACTGGCTGGCCGATTTAATGAAAATATTACAGATTACACCAAATCCAAGGTGGAATCAAACAGTAGGAATATTGTAATTGCTGTAGGACAGCAGATTTATAAACGACTTGAAGCTGAATATGACATATACGGCTTATTACCTGTGCCTCAGACCAACGATGGTATAACATCAGTTGTTCAGAAGCTGCTTGTTGAAATAGAGGATCTGAGAAACAAGGAAAATATCAGCAGCATAATACTGCATTACTGCAAGCCTGAAGCCCATGCTAGCTATACTGAGCAAAGCAGTGTGCTTTTTCCTGTTGACTTTAGAAAATTTGGAAGTGAGGAAATGGAGTGGGAATCCAGAAGCCTTCCAACATATGAAATGGATAGGGAATTATTGATTTCAGATATCATAAGACAGTATTTTTTCGTTACATTATTCAGAAGCTTTTGCTATTCTCTTGTTTCTGAGAACATAAGCAGGATAGAGTCAATGACTTCAGCGGAGAAAAACATCGATGAAAAGCTTGAACAACTAAATTTTTCATACAGCACTCAAAGACAAAATGGAATTACCGAAGAGCTAAATGATGTAGTTTCAGGCTACAAGGCCATAAGAAGATCCCAATGAAGCAGTTGATGCACCAAATCATTCCATTGGAAAACAAGTCCATAAAGCTTGCAATTAAAAAGGCAAAATAACCACAGACTGGAAATAATCGGCTTGTGGTTTTTTTATGACAGTAAGGCTATTAATGCCTGAGATATGTGGGTATATATCCAAAAATAGCACTAGCTATTGTGAGAGGGGGAGATGAAGTGAGAGGTAATATAGAATCATATATTAATTTATTGAGTATGAGAGATTCCGGAGTGAAATTAAAATTCGAGGATGTATCAGATGATCAAATTGTAAGCTTCTGCATTTATGAGGACCTGATTGATTCTGAGATAGCTTATCTCTATAATACCACTGAGGATGCTGTAAGAAAGAGAAGATACCAGGTATATCTGAATCGATTACACCTTTTGCAGGAGAAGGTTCTCCAGGATTATTTCGTTGTAATGTCAACTGATGAAAAAGAGAAGGATTTAAGCATGATCAAGTCTGAGAATGTAAGGGAGTTGATCAATCAGATTCACGGATTGCCAAATTCCGAGCTTGATGAGCTACTTGACTACATAATCATAAACAACAAGAAGCTTTCATCCACCATTGTCAGGCCTGCCAACAAGTAAAGGTTGTTGAATGGATGAGTTTAAAGGTCACAAGATGTCAACTTGTGACCTTTTTTTTAGACAACTTTGGGTATTAACTAAACTAAGATGCCTTCAAGGGATTATGCATATGGAAATGAGGTGTAGTATGGATAAGAAGATGATTTTTAAAGACAAGAGTACCTTTGCCATGGTGGGATTTCTTTTAATGTTCTGGATTGTAATTGATGGGAAGATTTCAGTTGAATCCTTGATAATCGGCACTGTAGCCAGCCTTGGCATAGTGTATCTAAACCGTGATTTAGTAGTTTCGGATAATGAAAGTCAGCTTTTCTCGATTTCATTTTATTGGAATTACGCAACTCTGATAGCAGTGTTGATAATGGAGATATTTAAGGCTAATATCCAGGTTGCAAGAATAGTATTAAGCCCCAAAATGAATATTTCACCGTGTTTTGTAAAGGTTCCAGTAAGACCTAAAAAGGATTTCAACAAGGTATTGTACGGCAATATCATAACTTTGACACCTGGAACATTTACAGTCGATATTGATGAGAGCAACTATGTGATCCATTCTTTGACAGAGGATGCAAAGGAAGCACTCTTCGACAGCCCTCTTGAGGAACATGTAATGAGATTAGAGGTGAAGGGAAAATGAGTATGCAGATTTTTACCGGAATTACAATCTTTCTTTCATTATTGGCATTTGTATGTCTGTATCGAGCATATATTGGTCCGACGGCAGCTGACCGGGTGGTATCCATTAACGTAATCACCACAAAGGTGACTGTTCTGATAGCATTTATTGCGATTATTACAGATCAGGATGCCTTTGTTGATGTGGCACTGATCTATGCAATGATGGGATTTATCGCTACAATTGCCGTGTCAAAGTATATTGAAAAAGAAAAGCTTTACTAGGAGGTGATGGAGATGGCAAAAGAAATGATAATACTTGTTTTGATTCTGGGCAGCGGTTTTTTCTTTATGGTAGGTACAGTCGGACTTATTCGTTTGCCTGATGTGTTCAGCAGAATGCATGCCACCACTAAAAGCGACACCCTGGGTGCAGGCTTGGCGTTGCTGGCATTGATAATCTACAGGGGCTTTGAGCCTGTAAGCTTTAAGCTGTTCCTGATTCTGATTTTCATATATGCAACAAACCCGGTATCATCCCATATTATTGCCAAAGCAGCCTATGATAAGGAAAAAAGGACTGGGGAGGTGAGTGGTAATGGAAATACTTAATGTCGTCTTAATCGTATTTCTGATCATTTCAGCCATAGCAGTACAGAGGACAAAGGACCTGCTTAGCGCTGTTGTCATCTTTACATCCTATAGTTTGATGATGGCTCTGCTTTGGCTTCTACTAAGGGCTCCGGATGTAGCAATGACAGAAGCTGCCATTGGAGCTGGGGTTACCACAAGTCTCTTTATAGTGGTAATTAGTCGGACGAGGAGGATGGAGAAATGAAATGGGAAAAAGTATTCACAATCATACTTCTTGGGGCCCTGCTGTTTGTCTTGGTTGCAAGCATTGGAGAGCTTCCGCCAATGGGTGCTGCCGACAGCCCCTCATACAATGATACAGCTTATTATTACGTTGAGGAAGGGACAACTGACACCGGGAGCACAAATCTTATCGCAGCCATCATAACTGATTACCGGGCTTTTGATACTCTTGGCGAAGCAACTGTTCTTTTTACAGGGATTGTGGGTGTTGCAGCGCTTTTAGGCCTTGCCCATCCCAAGCCAAGAAAGGGAGGAGAGGAGGAGCACGATGGATGATCTATTTGTACGAGTGATTACCAAAATGATTCTACCCTTTATTCAATTATATGGTCTCTATGTGATCATCCATGGTCATCTTTCGCCGGGAGGAGCTTTTTCCGGAGGAGCAATCTATGCGTCCAGCCTGGTTCTCTATACATTGGCATTCGGTCTTGAAAAGGGTCAGAAGCGTCTTTCCCACGATACCTCAGCCAGGTTTGAAAGCGGAGGAATCCTACTTTTCATAGCATTTGGTCTTGCAGGGATTTTCATGGGACAAAGTTTTCTGACCAATAAGGCGGCAGGATTTCCCATGGGAGAGCTTGGAAAGGTTATGAGTGCAGGCTTGATTCCATTTGTTACATTTGTCCTGGGACTTAAGGTCATGAGTACAGTGGTAACCTTGTTCCATACAATGCTGGAGGAAGAATGATGATGTCTGATCTGAATTTCTTAATAGACAATATAAATTATATCGGTGCGATGATCTTGTTTGTGGTGGGTTTATATACAGTACTGACACACCCCAATCTTATAAAGAAAATCATTGGGATAAATATAATGGAAACCTCTATTTTTCTGTTTTTTGTATCCATCGGCTATGTACAGGGTGCAAGAGCTCCTCTTGTTGACCCTGGAAGCGGGGAGCAGTTATTTGTAAATCCCTTGCCTTCAGCAATGATTTTGACGGGTATTGTTGTTGCGGTAAGCGTGACGGCATTTGCCTTGAGTCTGGTGATTAAGATACACGAGGCCTACGGGACAATTGAGCTGGATGAAATAATCCAAATGAGGAGTGTGGAGACAGATGACTAGCCTTCATTTTCCAGTATATATCCTTATGCTTTTGCTTGGAAGTGCAGTGATTATTCCCCTTCTCAAGAAGCCACTTGGCAGAAGATTCGAGTTTGGAATTCTGGGAGTACTTGGCATTTCAATAATTTTTGCAATCTTGGAGCTTGATAATGTTCTCAGGGAGTCATCCTACAGCTACATATTCGGATCCTACAGTCGGGGAATCGGAATTGAGTTCATTGTCGATGAGTTTTCTGCCCTGATGACTCTGGTTGTACTTGTACTAGCGATTCTCATAGTGTTGTACTCCTTCAGGGACCTTGAGCATGAAATTCATTCATCCCGAATTAAAGGCTATTATACTTTGGTTTTTTTGATGCTCTTTTCCTTGATAGGTATGATTTTCACCAACGATATCTTTAATCTCTATGTGTTTGTAGAATTGCTGTCCCTTACATCTGTTGCAATAATTGCAATCAAGAACACCAAGGATTCGCTGTATGCAAGCATGAAATACCTTATAATGGGGACAATTGGTTCAGTGACCGTCTTGATGGGATCAGCCTTGATCTACATGGTGACGGGACATCTTAACATGACCCTGATCAATGCTGAAATCAGCCAGGTATGGGAGCAGTACCCAATAAACATACTTCTTGCCATGGGCTTCATTCTGACGGGATTTGGAATCAAGGCTGCCATGTTTCCACTTCACAACTGGTTGCCGGATGCACATTCCAGTGCACCCACTCCATCAAGCGCCCTCTTGTCGGGACTTGTTGTAAAGGGGTATGTCTTCTCCATGGCGAAGCTTATCTACCGGGTGGTGGGAAAGGATATTTCAGCAGACATTGGCATTACAAGATTTATTATAATTTTCGCGGTTATGGGTATGATAATGGGTTCAGTATTCGCTTTAAGCCAGCGGGATATAAAAAGGCGTCTGGCCTATTCAAGTGTGGCTCAGATTGGATATATTTTTCTGGGGCTTGCTCTTGCCACGGAGCTTGGAATCTCGTCTGCTCTGTTTCATGTCATATCACACGCATTTATGAAAACGGCACTATTTTTAAGTGCCGGCTCAATAATTTTTCTGACTGGAATCCGGGATGTCAGGAAGCTTGATGGAATTGCCTACGAAATGCCTATAACCATGATAGTATTTGCCATCGGAGCCATAGGGATGATCGGGATTCCAGGGACCAGCGGCTTTATGAGCAAATGGTATCTTGGTCTTGCGGTTCTGGATGCAGGCTATCCTGAGCTGTTGATTGTGATTCTATTGAGCAGCTTTTTAAACGCCCTTTACTATATGCCAATAATAATCTCAGCTTTTATTGCAGAGCACCCGGATAGGTCATATGCGCCGGAGGGAACCTGCAGTCCATTGCCTATGAGAATATCAATGGCTATTGTGGCGGCAGGCAGTCTTTTAATTGGTTTTTTCCCAAATATTGTTATGGATATAATCAAACTCGCAGTACCGACATTTGTCGGTCTCTAAATACCATCAAGGAAAGGGAGGGTGAATATGAATCTGACAAAAAGCATAATAGAGCTGTGGCTGCCGATGGTCATTATTGGCTTAAGCGCACTTGAGATTTTCATAATTCCTTTCTTTGGAGAAACAAGATGCGGAGCGAGGCGATTTACAGTAAGGTCTGTGATTTTGATTTCAACAGCGTTTATGGTACTTGCCTATCCACAGGTCATGCAGGCGCCCATGGAATATAGGATTGCAAATATTTTTGGCAATGGGATAATCTTCAGAATTGACATGTACTCATTACTGTTTATGATTTTTTCAGGATTAATGTTCTTTACAGTCAGCCTCTATACATCCCAGGATATCAAGGGATGCGGCCGGGAAAAAAGCTTCTACCTGTTCTTTATGGTGACATATATCGCAACCATAGGTACTGCAATGGCAGGGGACCTTCTGAGCTTCTTCATGTTTTTTGAAATCATGACTTTCTCAAGCTATGTTTTACTGGTGCACCAACAGGGACGAGATGTTATCGTTGCAGGAAGCACCTACATTTACTATGGGATCTTCGGTGGACTACTGATTCTTGCAGGAATTCTTATTCTATCATCATATACACAAAGCTACGAATGGATTACACTGGGCGAAAAATTCGGCGAGCTGGGAGTGGCCAAATACATTGCCGCAGCTTTCTTTATCATGGGCTTTGGAATCAAGGCCGGAATGGTACCCTTGCATCACTGGGTACCCGTGGTATATCCCAAATCCCATATGTCGGTAAATGCATTGTCTTCAGGTATACTTATGAAGGTGGGGGGCTATGGAATCCTTCGCTTGTTTGTTTCAATAATATCATCAACTGAGGGTCAAACCCAGGCCATTACCGAGACAGTCATAATAACACTGAGGGATATCGGAGCTCTTGTTATATGGATTGGGCTGCTGACGATGATAGTCGGTGTGATAGCTGCCCTTGAACAGGAGAAGATTGTAAGTATGCTTGCCTACCACAGTGTCAGCCAGATGGGCTATGTCATAATGGGTATTGGTGTTGCCGCTTATTTGGGATTTGATGGGTCCATGGGTTTTTCCGGAGCCCTGTATCATATGATTAATCACGGAATATTCAAGGCGCTCCTTTTTATGGTGGCAGGTGCCGTGTATTTCAGGACCAGGGAACAGAATATGTACAAGCTGGGCGGCTTGTACAGAAAGATGCCTTTTGCAGCAGCGGTAGGACTGATTGCTGCCTTTGGAATTACGGGAATGCCATTGTTCAACGGCTTTGCCAGTAAAAGCATTTTGCACCACGCAATAATAGAAGCCTATGAGTACGGAGATCCGATCTTTGTTTACGGGGAATACATGTTTAACATTGTCAGTGCAGGTACGGCTGCTTCATTCATAAAATTGTACTCCAAGGTCTTTCTGGGTCATTTGCCAGTAAAGTATGAAACATTAAGGGAACGCTATAATCTGGGGTCCGCTGCAATGGGACTATTGGCCGTATTTGTTGTGGCGATTGGATTGTTTCCCAATCTTCTCATGGATCACTTTATAATTCCGGCTGCCCGCAGCTTGAGCTTTGATGGATATTTTATCGACAAATACCTGGTGGATATGAACTTCTTCAACTATAAGGATTTGAGCACAATGCTCCAGGTCTATGCAGGTGGAATCCTGATTTATGTAGTGGGAATGAAGTTTAATCTATTTCATTTTCATTTGCCGAAACAGATGGACTTCGAGAGCGATTTCTATACCCCCATTTATGAATGGTCAGGAAAGAAAATTGAAAAAGGGCTTCATAAAATGGAAATGTTTATTGGAAATTCCGATGTTTTTATTTATAGTGTCATGCTCTTGCTATTGATGGTTCTTTTGCTTAACTTCCTGTAATGATAAAAGCCTGCGTCGATTGTATCCGACGCAGGCTTTTAAGCTTCATTTCAACTAATCTCTTTAATTTTCACTTTTGGAAAACTGCTTCTTTAGCAAATCCTTATCAACTGATCTAAGGTGCAGATCTTGTTGCGGATATGGTATTTCAATATTGTTTTCTTTAAATATACGGAAGATCTTGAAATTTATATTTGTCTTTACCTTGATAAGATCCCTTGGGTCTGACACCCATACAAATATTTCAAAATCAAGGGATGAGTCTCCGAACCCGACAAAATGGATATAGGGTTTTGGCTCGAGAAGAACAGCCGGGTTTTCCTTTGCCTCGTCATAAGCTACCTGAAGCAGCAACTCCTTTACCTTGTCTGGGTCTGAATCGTAGGAGACGCCCACCGGTGCAACAAGTCTCATAAATGGCGATCCGAATGAACGGTTAATAACATGCTCCTCAAGGAAGTAGGAGTTGGGAACAATGATATGCTCGTTGTTGACAGAGCGGATAATCGTTGCACGCATATTGATTTGCTCGACATCACCGATTATATCCTCCACAATAACCCGGTCTCCAATTTTTATTGGTCTTTCAAATAAAAGGATTATACCTGAGATAAAGTTTGATGTTATGTTCTGCAATCCAAATCCGACACCAACACCAAGAACTCCAGCAAATACAGTAAGTGCACTGAGCTGGATACCCACTACAGAAGCAGTCATAAATATTGCGATTATCATAATTACATAGTGGAAGAGTCTGTTGAAGGTAAACTGGATGCCTCTATCAAGCTGATATCTACTGTATACACCGGGCAAAAATTGCTTTGTAAAAACCTTTGAGATATGGAAGGCCATTGTGATTATAAGGAATGATACAATCAAGAGGTTAAGATTAATTCCAACCGAACCAAATGAAATAAATGGATAGAACAGCCATGTTGAGTTCTGATAGTAGCTTAGGAAAAAGATTAGAAATGCATAGAGAATAATCCAGTTTCCAAGCTGGGAGTATGTCTCATTTTTTCTCAAATACTTATTTATCAAGGGTCTTGTAAAAAACAGTGCTAATATTACAATAGCAGGTATCAGTAAATGGTCCCTTAGAATTATATAGATGGAATCAAGCATATAATGTCTCCTTTTTTGTTAGGTTATGTGTTCATTATTAAATTATTATTCTGTTGACTTATCTTCTTGAATATTTCTTTCATAGGGTGAGTGGACCCATAAAAGCTTTGCAGTTTTTGTACCAATGTTTTTCCAGCTATGCTTGGTTGAGGACTTAAAATAAATTGAGTCGCCTTCCTTTAATTTATGGTTTTCCTTTTCATCCAAGGTTATTCTTACTGTACCGGACAGTACATGAATAAACTCTTCGCCATTGTGTTTATGGGTATGGCTCGATCCAGAATCAGGTTCAATGTAGAACATCATTGGAAACAAAACTCTCTCCTTTTGAGCGATCAGTGATTCCATCATTACACCGGCAAGACCGGTTTGAATTTTCTCGCCTTTTCCCTTTTCAACCACTACTTTAGCTTCTTCCTCAGGTTCGAAGAAATGCAAAATACTCTTGTCGTAATAAATTGCAAGCTTATCCAGGATTTCATAGGAAACATTTGCATGACCATTTTCGATTTTGCTTAAGTATGATACTGAGATTCCAACATCATTGGCAACCTCTTCAAGAGTTTTATTGGTTTCTATCCTGTAGTCTCTCCACTTTTTCCCAAGCAGTTTTCTGCTGGGGGATGCTGTTGGTGTATTAATCTCAGCATCCTGCATAATGGGTGGTGAAGACATTCTAGGCATCATTATATCTTTTATTGCCTGTGCATTCATCTTGTAATTCTTCGAATAATAGTTTATTTGCTTAAGTGCCTCAATATCTTTGAGACTATATATCCTATAGGAGTTGCTGCTTCTTTTAGCTACAAACAAGCCCTGCTTCTCCCAGTTTCTGATTGTGGCAGCTGATACTTCCAAAACATTTGCAACTTCAGTAATACTGAAGTATATGTTGTTGTTATCTTCTATATGAGTCATAATGCCCCTCCGATATATATTATTCTTAATACTTATTATATTATTACATTTTTACCATTTTAACATACAATCAATCTCCATAACAAATAAAAAGTTGGAATCTTAAAAAAATAAATTATACCAACACTAAAAAAGCGTTGACAAGGTTAGTAAAATAATGATAATCTTATTTTAGTAACATTGTAAAGCGTACTACCATGATAAGAAAAAAGGAGGATGAAAATGGGTTATAGAGAAGAAGGAAAATGGTGGGTAAGTCAAGCCAACTATGCTGATGAAGTAATGAAGAAGTTCGAATTTCCCAAGAACATTGAAATCCTGGACACTACCCTAAGAGATGGTGAACAACAGCCGGGAATCATACTTACAAGAAAAGAAAAAGTAGAGATAGCAAAGAAATTGGCTTTTGCAGGGGTTCATAGAATCGAAGCGGGAACTCCAGCTGCTTCACAAGAGGATGCAGATGCAATAAAAGAAATTGCAGAACTCAATCTTGGACCCAAGATATTTGCTTTTGTTAGAAATACGCCTGATGACATGAAGCTGGCCAAAGAGTGTGGCGTTAACCATGTTCTTGCAGAGATTCCAGGCAGTGAACATTTACTTAAATTTGGCAAGAAATGGAGCCCTGAAAGAGCTATAAAGGCGGCTATTGAGGCAACACAAGCAGCCAAGGAACTGGGACTTTATGTAACTTTCTTTCCTGCAGATTCATCAAGGGCAAGTCTTGATTTTCTGATGGATGCTGTTCATCAGATTTCAGAAGGCGGCCACATGGATTCACTGGCATTGGTAGATACCTTTGGATGTTATTCACCAGAGGGTGCCGCTTACACTGTCAGAAAGCTTAAGAATGCGTTCAGTGTACCAATAGAGGTTCATTTTCATAATGACTTTGGAATGGGAACAGCTTCTACAATAGCAGGCTTGGCAGCAGGTGCTGAAGTAGCACATGTTACCGTTAATGGCATTGGCGAGAGAACAGGTAGTGTATCACTTGAGCAGGTGGCTTTGGCCTTAAGAGTCCTTTATGATTATGATACTGGAATCAAACTGGATTCCCTGAAGGACTTGTCAAATTTTGTTGCTGAGAAAACGGGATATGACATCTACCCAACGCAGCCAGTTGTCGGAGACAGAATATTCGGTTGGGAAACAGGAATGCCATCAAGTCTTTGGGCAAATTGCAAGGATGAAGAACCATTGGCAATGCTTCCATACCTGTGGACATTAACTGGTCAAACAGAACCTAAATTATACTTGGGAAAGAAGAGTGGCAAGGATAATATCAAGTCATGGATAAAAGAAAACAATTTAACATTGTCCGAAGAACAGGAAAAGATTCTTCTAGCCAAGGTAAAAGATCTTTCACTAAAGCTTAAGAGAGATTTGAACAATGAGGAGTTTATTCAGTTAACCAAAGAGGTTTAAGGAGGCATTAACATGGCAAACATAAAGGTTTCAAATTTATTCAAGGAGGTAAAACCTTCACCGATGCTTCAGATGTTTGAAGCAGCTTCCAAATACACAGATATCATCAGTCTTGGTATTGGAGAGCCCGATGCAAATACACATGAGTCAATAATTAAGGCTGCAGCAGATGCGGGTAAAAATGGTTTCACTCATTATCCACCGGTCAATGGATTTTTAGATTTAAGGCAAGCGGTTTCCCAGTATTGGGAAGAGAAATACGGGTTGGAGTCAACTCCTGATAATGTTATTATCAGTGCTGGAGCCACTCAGGCTATTTACCTGGTGCTGCAAGCACTAATAAACCCTGGAGATGAAGTAATCGTTCCAGATCCATGCTTTACTCCTTATATGCAGGCAATTGAGTATGTATATGGTGTACCGGTACCAGTGTCATTAAAAGAAGAAGAAGGCTTCAATATGACAGCGGAGGCTCTCGAAGCCAAGATAACTGAGAAGACAAAAATTGTTATGCTGAATTCACCTGGAAACCCAACAGGAGCAGTTATTTCAAGGGAAGAAGCCTTGAAAGTGGCAGATGTTATCAAGAAGCATGATCTTATTCTTATGTCGGATGAAATTTACGAGGCATTTATATTCGATGGAGAGCATGTCTGCTTTGCAACTCTTCCAGATATGCAGGAAAGAACATTCACCATTGCAGGTTTCTCAAAGACCTACGCAATGTGTGGTTGGAGAGTTGGATATGCGATAGGTCCAAAAAATATAATCAATATAATGAAAATAATAAACATAGGAACGACAATGAGCATGAATTCAATATCTCAGAAAGCAGCGCTCTATGCTATTCAGAATTGCGAATCTGAAGTTGACAAAATGGTAGAGGATTATTCCAAGAGAGTTGAGTATGCATATGAAAGAATCAACAATATCAAAGGATTATCTTGTATCAAGCCAAAAGGAGCCTTTTATATATTCGTAAATATAAAGGAAACAGGAATGAAGTCCATGGAGTTTGGAATGAAGATGCTGGAGGAAGCAAGAGTAATTACTATCCCAGGAATTTCATTTGGTCCAAACAGTGATGACTATGTCAGAATTTCATGTACCATTCCAATAGAACAAATGGAAGAAGCCTTCAATAGGATTGAAAAAGCACTATCTTAATTAAGGAGGGGAAACTATGTCAAAAAACAAAAATGAAGTAGGAACCGAGAATACTGGTATAGTTAGGGACAAGTTTGCATCAAGGCTGGGCTTCATATTTGCGGCTGCCGGATCTGCCATCGGTCTGGGGAATATATGGAGATTTCCATATATGACAGGAACAAACGGTGGAGGCGCTTTCGTATTCGTCTATGTTATTTGTATGATATTGGTTGGTATCAGTTTGTTGTTGGTAGAGTTTACAATAGGTAGACATGGACAGTCAAATGCAATTGACAGCTATGCAAAAATCAGAAAAGGTGCAAAATGGATTGGTTTCCTGGGCTTCTTTTCAGCGTTTATCTTCTTGTCATACTATTCAGTAGTAAGTGGATGGACATTATTCTACTCAATTCAATCGTTCTTTGGATTGGCGAATACTGCACCAGATCAGATGGGTGCATTCTTTGGAGCCTTTATAGGAGATCCTGTTCAACCATTGATATACCATGCTATTTTTATGGGTCTTACAGTTTTCATAATTGCAAGAGGAGTTGCTCAAGGTATTGAAAAAGCTTCCAAGATCATGCTTCCGATGCTGTTTGTTCTATTGATGATTCTTGTTGTGAGATCATTGACTTTACCTGGAGCGATGGAAGGCGTTAAGTGGTACCTAACACCAGATTTCTCTGCAATAACAGCAGGAGTTTGGATAGCAGCATTGGGTCAGGTATTCTTTAGTTTAAGTGTAGGTATGTCAGGTATGGTTACATATGGTAGTTACCTTGATAAGGGTGAGAACCTACCAAAATCATCTGGCATGATTGCAGTGATGGACCTATCAGTTGCCATTTTGGCAGGTTTGGTTATCTTCCCAGCTGTATTCTCATTCGGAATGGAGCCTGGTAGTGGAGTTGGATTGGTATTTATGACCATACCTGCAGTTTTTAGTCAAATGCCATTTGGAGAATTATTCAGCTTTATGTTCTTCTTCTTGCTTGCAATAGCTAACTTGACATCTGCCATATCAATTCTTGAAATGCCAGTTGCATATCTTCTAGAGAAGAAAAACATGTCAAGAAAAGGCGCAGCTTTACTGGTTGGAGCTATTGCCTATGTAATGGGAATAGCAGTATCCTTCAGTTTTGGAATCTGGGGAGACTTTACAATACTTGGAAAGGGTATATTCGACTTGTTTGACTACTTCGGATCAAACATATCACTTCCACTAGGTGGACTTGCTGCATCAATACTGGTAGGTTGGTTCTGGGGAGAGAAGGCGGCGATTGGAGAAGTCAGCAATCAAGGCGAACTCAAGGGCTCAGTACTAAAAGGCTGGTTCTATATGGTAAAGTTTGTTGTTCCGGTAGTAATTGTTGTAGTATTCCTTTCAAACTTGGGAATATTCTAGAGAAGTTGATAAAAACCAAGCTGGTGAATACTTATTTCATCAGCTTGGATTTATCTTAGAGGAGTAATATAAGAGCATAATAGTTGGGACAGAAATCAGAAAACGGAGGTACGGCATGAATTCAAAATTATTACATGACCCTGTAAATGGTCGATTGAGAGTAATTGGATTTGTTTCCGGAAGTGGGAATACTCTTTGGAAAGCTTTGGAGTTGGAGAGAGAGATTACCGCAAAAGGAGAAGAATGTCCATTTGAAATAGTAGGAGTGTTTTCCAGCAGACCTGATGCAAAAGCGAGAATTACAGCTGAAGCGGAAGGAATACCATACGCATCCTTGGATATCAAGGAATTTCACAAGAAGCACGATGCACCAATAAGCGACATGGAAGTAAGAGCATTATTTGACACAGAGGTTGCAAAGCTTATCGAGCCATTTGGAGCAGATATAATACTCTTGGCTGGTTATGTGTGGGCTACGACAAATGTAATTCTAGACAAATACAAGGCAGTAAATGTTCATCCAGCAGACTTGTCTGTAATGGAAGGGAATGAGAGGATATTTGCAGGTGCAAATGGAGTTGGCGATACCATTTCACATAAATATCCAGACATATGTTCAAGTTCACATATTGCAACAAATGAAGTTGATGGAGGACCATTGCTTATGTTGTCGCCATCATTTGAAATTGATTACGAAATCGGAGATGAAGAAATCCTTAAAAGGACTGTACTAAAGGAAGTCAACAATCAATCAAGACATCTGGGAGCAAGAACAATATATGAGATTGCCATGGGTAATTTTAGTCTGGACGAGCAAGGAAAGGTAAATTATAAAAACAATCCTGTACCCAGGGGAGTAAAAATCAATTCCTGGGAAGAAAATAAACCTGTGCAATTAAGAACTCTGGACGGTTTTCTAAATCCCAAAAGTGTAGTTGTAATAGGTGCCTCTGCAAAAGGTGGAATCGGTAATGCATTAATTAAAAATATCAATAGATTCGGCTTTAAAGGGAATACTTATGTAGTAAATAGAAGTGGGGATCCAGTGGATGGAGTACCGGCATATACATCAGTGGAGGAACTGGAAGAGACACCGGATTTGGCAATAATAACAACACCTTCTTCTGGAGTTGAGAGTGCCGTGGAGGAATGTGGCAAGAAAGGTACAAAGTCTATTGTCTGCATAAGTGCGGGCTTTAAGGAAACAGGAGAAGAAGGAGAAAAGGCGGAACTAAGAGTAAAGGAAATTGTAGACAGATACAATATGAGGCTATTGGGGCCAAATGGCATGGGAATTCTCAATACTGACCCAGATGTAAACTTGAATGCAACTATGCTATATCACTTGCCAAGAAAAGGGAACATTGCCTTGGTTACTCAAAGTGGAGCAATTGGAGCAGCATTGCTTGATTACGCAGACGAATTCAATCTAGGATTTTCAAAGATTGCTTCGCTGGGAAATCTGATGGACATAGATGCATCAGATCTGATGGGAGAATTGAAAGATGATCCTCAGACAAGTGTTATCATGCTATATCTTGAGACCATACCAAATGGACTAAGATTTTTAAAAGTCCTTAAGGAAACCTGCAAGAGTAAATCAGTTGTAGTACTTAAATCAGGAAGAAGTGAAGCAGGAGCATTAGCTGCAACTTCACATACAGGAAGTATTGCTGGTAGTGACAGTGCAGTTGATGCATTGATAGAAAAGGCGGGAGCGATTAGAGTTGATTCGCTTGAAATGCTCTATATGACAGCCATGGCACTTAGCAAACTAGAGAGGTTTAACGGCAAGAAAATTGGTGTGGTTACAAATGCCGGTGGACCTGGGATACTTATCACGGATAGACTGGCGAAAAATGGATTCCAATTGCCGGTTATGTCTGATGAGACAAGATCATTGCTTGCAGAAAAGCTTTATCCCGAAGCAGCCACTGGAAATCCAATTGATGTAATAGCTGCTGGGCCCCCTGAGCATTATGCATTATCACTGGAAATGATGGGTCAAAGCGGATTGTACGATGCACTTGCTCTTGTTTGTGTACCTCCAGCAACTATTGACACCGGAGAAGTGGCGGAAGCCTGTGCACCTGTTATATCAAAACTTGAGATTCCAGTGTTAAGCTGCTTTATTGGACCTAGCCTAGGAAAGCCTGCAAGAGACGTGCTAAACAGACATGATCTTCCTGTTGTTGAGTATCCGGAAATGGCAGCGGATATTTTAAAGCTGGTAAATGATAAAGGAGAACAATCGTCGACCGACTTAAACAAAAAAATTGACTATGTAAGAAAAACCAAAGCAAACCTATTATTGAATGAGAAGTATTCATCAGGATATCTAAAGACTGAAAATGCAATGGAATTACTTGAACTATATGAAATACCTGTTGCTAAATGGACATTTATAAGAGATGAAGAAGATCTTGAAGATATTAAGTTGAGTTTTCCCATAGTAGCAAAAGTTGAGCATGAAAAAGTAATCCATAAATCTGATGAAGGTGGTGTAATCCTCAACATCAAGAATATGGAAGACCTTAAAAATGCAGTCAAGAACCTTTCTGAAAAGTTTGCTGGACTGGAGGGCATTTTCTTACAGGAACAGGCAAATATCGGAATGGAAATGATAGTAGGAGCAAAATTCGAACCTACTGTTGGACATATATGCTTATTGGGAGCAGGTGGAGTGGCAGTTGAATTGTATAAGGATGTATCAATGAAAATTCCACCATTGGAAGATATGGAAGTAAAAGAAATGCTACAGAATCTTAAGAGTTATAAATTATTTACAGGATTTAGGGGAAGTGAAAGCTTGCCGGAAGATCAGTTTATTGATCTTGTAGTAAAGTTCAGTGATCTGATTATGGAGAATTCCCAAATTGCAGAAATGGATATAAATCCGGTTGCATGGGATAGTATCAAGAAGCAATTTGTAGCATTGGATTGTAGAATAAAAGCGTAAAAAAAGACTCCCTCGGGAGTCTTTTTCAGTGGACTAATTACATTGCATTCTTGAACAATTGGATAACTTCCTCCAAGGTTGCAGTTCTTGGGTTTGTTGCCTGGCATGCATCTGCCTTGGCATTCTTTGCCATAACCTCAAAGTCCTTCTCTTTGACGTCAAGATCCTTCAACCCTGCAGGGATTCCTATTGATGCTGAAAGCTCTTTGATTGCATCTATTGCTCTTTGAGCTGCCTGAGGAGTTGAAAGTCCTTCAACATTTTCACCCAGGGCAACTGCTACATCACATAATTTATCAGCACAACCTATCAGGTTGAACTGCTCAACATGAGGTAGGAGTATGGCATTACAAACTCCATGAGGAAGGTTGTAGAATCCACCTAGCTGATGAGCCATTGCGTGGACATATCCAAGGCTTGCATTGTTAAATGCCATTCCAGCCAGGAATTGTGCATAAGCCATTCTATCTCTTGCTACCATATTGTCACCATTAGCTACGGCTTTTGGAAGATATTCTGCTATAAGCTCAATAGCCATAAGAGCTGCAGCATCAGTAATAGGAGTTGCTGCGGTTGATACATATGCTTCAACTGCATGTGTCAATGCATCCATTCCAGTTGCAGCTGTTAATCCAGGTGGCATTCCAGCCATAACCTCAGGGTCATTAATGGAAACTTTAGCTGTTACTCTCCAGTCTACAATAGCCATCTTAACTTTTCTGCTTGTGTCTGTTATAATACAAAATCTAGTCATTTCGGAAGCGGTACCAGCTGTTGTATTAACCGCTACATATGGTACAAATGGATTCTTGGACTGGTCGATACCTTCATAGTCGTGAATCTTTCCACCGTTTGATGCCAAAAGTCCGATTCCTTTTCCACAATCGTGAGATGATCCTCCACCAAGAGTTACAAGTGAGTCACATTTTTCCTTCTTCCATACCTTAAATCCTGCATCTACATTTTTGTCCGTAGGATTGGGTTCTGCACCATCAAAAACAATTGCTTCCATGCCTTTTTCTTCAATTAGCTTCTTGATTCTGTTGGCCACACCGATCTTACTTAGGAATGCATCTGTCACGATTAGTACTTTCTTTGAACCAAGGCCTTGGAGTTGATCGCCTATGCTGTTAATTGCTCCTGCACCTATCATGTTTGTTGTTGGCATAAAGAAACTGCTTACCGTCATTGAAAATCCCCCTTTAGATTAATATATTTAAATATCTATTTTTGAGTATAACAGAGGGGAAAACGTAGTGCAATAGGAAAAAACTAAATATTTAGAATAATCAGTAAATTGACAAATTCTTATCAGCGTCTATGTCAGAAACCATTAGATTGTCTACCAATCAATGTCTGAATTAAAACATTTGACTTGGATAGAATTCGATAATAATTAAAATCGAAACAAAGAATTATCATCAACTAGAAGATTTTGTGAAGAGAATATCCAAATTAATCATAGCAGTATCAGAATAATAGTTAAGATTAAATCTTAGGGTATAATTGTAATAGGCAAACGCAATAATTCTTAAGGAGCTGATAAAAATGAAGGGATCCCTTGTTCTTGGTAGTTTCAAAGGAATAAAAATAGAGATAAATATAAGCTGGCTCGTTGCATTTTTTCTAATAACAACTACTCTTGCCACAGGCTTCTTTCCGGGTAGATATCCCGATTGGGAAGCTGAGTTGTATTGGATTCTTGGTGGAACAATTGCATTGTTGCTTCTATTATCAATTGTATTTCATGAGATGTCACACTCTCTTGTGTCCAATAGGTTGGGAATTGGAGTTAGAAGGATAACGCTGTTTATATTTGGAGGTATTGCAGACCTTGAAAGGGAACCAGATACCCCAAGGAAGGAGTTTTTGATTTCTGTTGCAGGTCCAATCATGAGCCTTTTTCTAGTGCTTGTTTTCAGAATTCTAGCTTATGTCTCCAATTCAATGGGTGCTCCTGAATATTACTTTGTTGTGTTTTCATATATTGCTTCAATTAATCTTATGCTTGCAGTATTTAATATGTTTCCTGCATTTCCATTGGATGGAGGTAGGGTATTAAGGTCAGCCATATGGCATTTTTCAGGAGATCTTCACAAGGCAACTAGAATAGCATCTACAATCGGTCAGTGGTTTGGATATTTTCTTATGTTTATTGGTCTAACCAATATTTTCTATGGATATATGATCAATGGATTATGGATCTTGTTTATTGGTTATTTTATAGTGCAGGCATCTCAGTCAAGCTATCAGAATACAATTGTATCTGATATATTCAGCAAGACTATTGTAGGTGAGTTTATGACAGGGGATGTAGTGGTGATGGACCCTGAAATTACTGTCAGAAGGGCAGTTGATGATTACTTTTTCAAATATAAGTACAATTTATTTCCTGTCGGAAGTCTGGATAGAATTGATGGAGTTGTAAATGTGGACAATATCAAGAAAGTTCACAGAGACGATTGGGAGACTGTTAGAATAGAGGATGTTATGACCAGTCTTTCTGAGAACCTTGTAGTTGCTCCTGGTGAAACAGTGTCTGAAGTAATGAGTAAAATATTCAGCAACGAGTTTGGAAGGGTTATTGTAATGAATGAAGATAGGCTGGTTGGAATAGTTTCGAGAACAGATATTATGAACCACCTGAGAATATATATGCAATTGAACAAGGTGAAATGATACAATATACGGGAATGGAGGGGCTTGGAAAGTGAAGATTCTAGTCACGGGTGGTTTGGGTTTTATCGGCAGTCATACGTCCCTATTGCTTCTTGAAGAAGGATATGACGTTGTTATATTGGATAATCTATCCAACTCAAGAATTTCAACTCTTGAAAAAATCAATAGCTTAAGTGCTAATAAAGCAGCATTTGTCCAGGGAGATATTCTCGATGAAAAAATTGTGGACAAGGTCTTTTCGCTTGGAAATTTTCATGGTGTTGTTCATTTTGCTGCACTTAAGTCAGTAGAGGAATCCCAAAACAATCCAATGAAGTACTATTTAAACAATGTTGCTGGAACGTTGACAATCTTAAAAGAATGCCAGAAATATGGTGTCAGAAATTTTGTCTTCAGCTCTTCTGCATCTGTATATGGAGATGCTGAGTCTCCGGTCAGTGAAGATACAACATCAGGTAATAGATTAAATCCCTATGCAGAGTCAAAGGGGATGTGTGAGAGAATTCTGAATGATATTGCCATTTCTGATAACAGTATGAGACCAACGATACTTAGATATTTCAATGTTATTGGAGCACACAGGAGCGGACTTTTGGGTGAAGAATCAACCAAGGAGTTCGGAAACATCATGCCATATATAGTAAAGGTAGCCTCAGGTAAAATGGATAAGATTCTGGTATATGGGAATGACTACAATACTCCTGATGGAACTGGGATCAGGGATTACATACATGTAATGGATGTTGCAAAAGCTCATGTTAGGGCATTGGAAAAACAGAGAGAAGGTTGTCAGACTTATAATCTTGGTACTGGCCAAGGAACATCGGTATTCGAGTTGATTGAAACATTTGAAGAAGTTAGCGGACTGAAGATCCCCTATGAAGTTGCACAGCGAAGATATGGTGATATTGAGGTATCATATTCTAACCCAGCCAAGGCTATGGGTGAACTCGGATGGAAAGCAGAATTTGATATCAGAGATATGGTAAGGGACACATGGAATTATGAGAAGGTGAGATTTAAGTATTGACATGAATATTCTAAATGTGTTATTATCAACGACAAGTTAATTAAAAGGGCATCTAAATAAAAAATCCTCATCCCTTTGGGTGAGGTAGAGGCGCAGTTTCTATCAGTATCAATACAGAGGACGGAATCCTTAGAAGTATTGAGAAAGGAGCGACTGCCGAAGCTTCAGACACCAAAGTCTGTTGCTGGGTCTGCATTTAAGAGGTGCAGGACTGTCATCCTGGTATCTAGCTCGATACCTTGATGTTGTGCTATCTCACACTGAGCAAGAAGGGAGAGGAATTTGTCTTTGCATTGCCGTGAAGAAAATCACCTGACTAACCTGTCAGGTTTTTATTTTTTGAAATCATTTGAAATCATTTTGAAGGGAGAAATTGAAATTGATCTACGAGGAAAGAGACGGAATACTATATTTTGATGGATGTGACACAGTTAAGCTTGCAAAGAAGTATGGAACGCCATTATATGTATATTCATTAACTGAAATTAAAAACAGGATAGAAGAGCTCAGAAAAGCTTTCTTGGATAAATACAAAAACACCAGAGTTGCATATGCAGCAAAAGCTTTCACATCATCTGCCATTTTCAAGCTAATTGATAATGAAGGGCTAAGCCTGGATGTAGTATCCGGTGGTGAGCTTTATACGGCAATATCAGTGGGTTTTCCTGCCGAGAGGATAGAATTCAATGGGAACAATAAGCTTTATGAAGAACTGGTTTTGGCAATTGAATATGGTGTGGGCAGAATAATAGTTGATGGTTTGGAAGAATTGGATATGATCGAGGAAATATGCCAAAGCTATGATAAAAAAATCAAGGTGATGTACAGGATAACTCCTGGAGTCAATAGTGATACTCACGATTATATCACCACTGGTAAAAAGGATTCAAAGTTTGGGATTCCTCTGGATGAAGAGGTGTTCTATCCTGCAGTAAAGAATGCAATCAAGTCGCCTTTCGTTGAATTCTATGGACTGCACTTTCATGTCGGTTCTCAGCTGTTTGACAATGAATCACATCTTAAGGCATTGGATATTCTACTGAGTCATATTGATGAAATTAGAGATAGATTTGCTTATGAAGTAAAAGAGATCAATATCGGAGGAGGATTCGGGATCAAATATACTGATGAAGATAGAAGACCATTCGAGTATTTCATTGATCCCTCCATGAAAAGGATCAATGAGCATTACAGTGAGTTGAATATAGAAAGGCCAAACGTTGTGATTGAACCTGGACGAAGCATAGTTGGTGAAGCTGGAATGACCCTTTATACCATCGGAAGCATTAAGAATATTGAAGGAGTCAGAAAATATGTATCTGTAGATGGTGGAATGACTGACAATATAAGACCGGCTTTATACCAGGCAAAGCACAATGGAATGATTGCAAATAAGATGGAGATGGATAGGAATGATAAAGTCACAGTATGTGGTAAATGCTGCGAATCAGGGGATATACTCATTAGGGACCTGGATATTTCCAAACCTGAGATGGGAGACATATTATGTGTACCTTCAACAGGTGCATATGGGTATTCAATGGCCAGTAATTACAATAAGAACCCTATTCCTGCTGTAGTACTTGCAAAGGATGGAGAGGACAGCCTAATTGTAAGAAGACAAACATACCAGGATATGCTTTTAAACGATATTGTACCATCATGGATGGACTAAGGAGTGATGATTATGAAATACACTAAAATGCACGGTGCAGGCAATGACTTTATAATTATCAATAACATTGTAGAAGAGATTCCTGAGGAGAGTTTTTCAGACATAGCCAAGACTCTTTGTAAAAGGCGAACGTCAATTGGTGCTGATGGAATAATGTTTATTGACCATCCTGAAGGCTGCGGAGATTTTCGGATGCACTTCTACAACGCCGATGGAACAGAGGGAGAGATGTGCGGGAACGGTGCGAGATGTATCTGCAGGTATGCACATGAGAATGGCCTTTCAGGGGAAAAGCAGAAGGTTGAAACAATATCAGGAGTGGTAAGAGGCTGGAGAATTGACAAAAGAACATTTAAGGTAAGACTTAACAGTCCAACCCATTTTATTGATCAGCTTGAACTAAAGCTCCATAATCAGGTTTATAAGTGTTCATATGTTGAGCTTGGAAGCCCGGGCTTACCACATCTGCTCCTTGAGATGCCTGGATTGAATAACATTGATGAGGCAGAACTGTTTAAAATTGGAAAAGGATTAAGAAGCCATCCAAGCCTTGCCAAGGGAGCAAATGTAAATTTCTTTGATATTGATGAAGAAGGTAATATTATAGCCAGGACCTTTGAAAGAGGAGTTGAGGATTTTACGCTAGCCTGTGGAACAGGAGCAGGATCTCTAGGATATGTACTGGTGAAAGAAGAAATGATTTCCGGCAATCAGGTTACCATCAACATGCCAGGAGGGGAGCTCACCATCCAGGTGGTTCTTAGTTTGGACTGGATGGAAGATATCTTCCTAAGCGGTCCTGCAACAATGGTCTCGGAAGGCTTGGTGTTGGATGAGGACTTGAGATTCTAGAAGATAAATGATGGAGGTTGGATAATGACAAATTCAAATAAAAATTCAATTTGGAAAAGCTACAGATTCCCGATTATTCTACTTGCAGGTATAATAATTGGTTCAATCATAGGATTGGTGTTTGGCGAAAGAGCAATGGTTCTGGCACCATTTGGAGATATTTTTATTAATATGATGTTTACAGCAGTGGTACCTCTTGTATTCTTAAGTATCAGCAGTGCTGTCGGTAGCATGATGAATATGAAAAGATTGGGGAAAATTCTTGGGAGCATGTTCTCTGTGTTTATAATAACAGGAGCAATAGCTGCAGTCATTATCATATTTGTTGTAAAGATGTTTCCACCTGCAGAGGGTGTTAACATCGTTATGGAGGCCGCAACGCTCGACGAAATAAGCGTAGGGGATGCTTTGGTCAACGCATTTACGGTAAGTGACTTTCCACTTTTGTTGTCAAGATCAAACATGCTGCCTTTGATAGTATTCTCAATACTGTTTGGCTTCAGTGTTAGCCTCGTTGGAGGAGAGGACAACAAGATTGCACAGGCTTTGGATATGCTAAACAAGGTCATGATGAAAATGATCGGGATAATCATGCTTTATGCGCCTATAGGTCTGGGAGCATACTTTGCAGCATTGGTAGCAGAATACGGACCGCAGCTTTTGGGAGCCTACTTGAGAGCTATGGCAATTTACTATCCTTTGTGCATTCTCTACTTCTTTATTGCATTCTTTGGATATTCGTATTGGGCTGGTGGAATGCAAGGAAGCAGAATTTTCTTTAAAAACATACTTACCCCGGCGGTGACATCCCTTGCTACCAGCAGCTCAATTGCCACACTGCCAGTAAATCTTACAGCCACTGAAAAAATGAATGTACCAAAGGACATAAGAGAAATAGTTCTTCCAATAGGTGCTACAATGCATATGGATGGGACTGCACTTTCCTCAATACTTAAGATAGCATTTCTTTTCGGCATATTCGGACAGGACTTCTCAGGAATCGGTACCTATGTTACTGCAGTCCTGATAGCAATATTGGGTGGAGTCGTAATGTCAGGTGTTCCTGGTGGTGGACTTATTGGTGAAATGCTTATAGTAACAATCTATGGATTTCCACCTGAGGCATTTCCAATTGTTGCAACAATTGGATTCCTGGTAGATCCACCTGCAACTATGATAAATGCATCAGGTGATGCAGTTGCATCGATGATGGTAACAAGAATAGTTGAAGGAAAGGACTGGCTTAACCAGATAATTGGCGGAGAGGCTACATCAGGAAGCTAGGAGTTTAATTGTAGATATCAAGTGTAATTGGTGCCTCAGAGGGTATATATCTCCGGGGCATTCTAATGTAACCATTAATTGAGGGAGGAATGTAGAATGAAGTTTATTGACTTGCATTGCGATACATTGATGAAAACCGCTGAGGCGAATAAATCCATAAGCTTGCTGGAAAATAATACGACCAGCGTTGATTTCAAAAGGATGAAAAAAGGAGGTTCACTGGCTCAGTTTTTTGCAGTGTTTTTGCCGACAGAGGAAATGTTTATAGAGAATGTTGGAGAGATAATGGATGATGATATTTACATAAACACCCTTGTGAATACCCTAAAAAGAGAGATAGGGGAAAATAGCAGCATGATTGCTCTGGCCTATAATTATGAGGACATACTACGTAATGAAAAGAATGGAAGAATGTCAGCCATCTTAACGATTGAGGACGGTAGAAGCGTCCAGGGCAGCCTGGATAAGCTCAAGCACTACTACGATATGGGTATAAGATTAATGAGCCTTACATGGAATTTTGAGAACTGCTTTGGTTATCCCAACTCGGACGACAAGGAAATTATGGGAAAGGGTATGAAGAAATTCGGAAAAGAAGCTGTGGAGTATATGAATGACCTTGGAATGATAGTTGATGTTTCACATATTTCAGACGGCGGTTTTTACGATGTAGCCAAAATCAGTAAAAAACCTTTTGTGGCATCCCATTCCAATGCAAGAGAAATTTCTCCCCATAAAAGAAATCTCACAGACCATATGATAAAGACTTTGGCGGAAAAGGGAGGAGTCGCCGGAATAAACTTTGCGCCTCATTTTCTTCAGCCTGATACCACAACTGACAGGAGTACCGTTGAATTGATGGTAAGGCACCTTAATCATATGAAAAATGTTGGTGGGGAGGATGTGGTAGCTCTTGGCTCTGACTTTGATGGTATAAGAGGAGAGTTGGAGGTTGATAGTATCCACAAGATGCCCATGATATTTGATGCCCTAGAAAAGGATGGATGGAGCATCGGGCAGATTGAAAAGCTTGCATACAAGAATACCTTAAGGGTTATCAGGGAATCCATGTAGGATTGAGAACGCTCCCATGGGCAAGGTGTTAAATAGTATGTAATAAATGAAATGAGGACCTTCATCACGAAGGTCCTCATTTCATTAGGGGGTGAGTGGCTTTAATTTTGATTGTTTAAATAACTGGAGGCAGCAATTGAAATGAGTTTATCCTCAATAGAGTCAGATCTAGAAGTCATTACCAGAGGTTTTTTAGTTCCGATTATAACCGAACCTACTCTCTTCTTAGCGATGTATGTTATTGCTTTGTGAAGGACATTACCCATTTTAATATCTGAAACTACCAGGATATCTGCATTACCAGCCACAGGTCCTGAAACTCCCTTATGCTCTGCGGAAGTTTTGGATATAGCATTATCCAGTGCAAAGGGACCATCAATTTTACAATTTTTAATTTGTCCGCGATCATTCATCTTGCTTATAACAGCAGCATCAATTGTCTCTTGCATATTTGGATTAACTGTTTCAATTGCAGTTATCAATGCTACATTTGGACATTCATATCCAAACTTTCTTGCTGCAAACACAGCATTGTTTACTATACTAATCTTTTCATTAATATCTGGCGCAACATTCATGGCACAATCTGTTATGAAATACAGTCCAGTATTATCAATATTATCTGTTAAAGTTATTTGGGAAATTTGTGAGTCGGTTCTAAGTCCAACTTGCTTATCCAACACTGCTCTCATAAATGTAGCAGTGGATAATAATCCTTTCATGGGCATATCAGCTTTACCAGATGTAACCAGTTCAACTGCCATCTGTGCGCAGCTTTTATCATCATATGATTCTACGATTGGAACATCCTTAAGATTGTAATTGCCTTCTGTTATCAGATTACGAATACTAGTAGGGTTACCTATGAAAATAAAATCAGCTAAGTTGCTACTGATTGCCCTCTCTGCAACGGCTAAAATATCATGATCTGCAGCTTGTGCAACAGCAATTGTATTTTTTGGTAGTTCCTTAACCTTCTCCAGTATTTCATTCAATGATTTGATCATAAAATACTCCTTTCTTAGTAACAGAATTAATATTATCTAAATATCTACTTGTACTCTTGAATAGGCCAGTCGCCAGAAACTGCATGCATGGCACCATCAACCAAAGACTCCAGCTCATCTTCTCCAGGGAATAAATGTATGGGTGCAATAAAAGAACACCATTCAGTCAAGCCATTTACTATATATTCCGAGTATGCCAGGCCTCCAGTAAAAGCAATTCCATCTACATTTCCTTTGAGTGTAACTGCAGCAGATCCAATATTCTTAGCAATTTGATATATCATTGAGTCATAGACTTCTTTTGCAGTCTTGTTCCCATCTGCTATCATTCTTTCAACTTCTCTTGCATCTTTGGTACCAAGTAATGCAAATAAACCACCTTTACCATTGACCATGCGATACAATTCTTCGTAAGTATGATCTCCTGAGTAAGCAGCTTTTAACACTTCGCCAATAGGTAGTGTGCCAGCCCTTTCAGGTGCCATGGGTCCGTCGCCATCGAGCCCGTTATTTACATCTTCAACCTTACCTTCATGATGGGCTGCAATAGACATACCTCCACCCATATGAATAATTATTGCGTTAAGTTCATCATAACTCTTATTGAGTTTTGATGCTAGCTTTCTTCCAACAGATTTTTGATTAAGTGCTTGATACCAACTTTTACGATATACATTTTTCCATCCAGTATATCTGGCTTCAGGAATTAATTCGTCAATACATGGTGCATCAACTGTAAAAGCTTTGATATCCAGTTCACTAGCCAAATCATGTGCTATAGCGCATCCTACACCACATGGATGATTTCCATATTTTCTACTTTTAGCATCGTCAACCATATTCTGATTAATCCTATATGTACCGCTATTCATCGGTTTAATGGGAGCACCTCTAGATACCAAAAAATCAAAATCAGATAATTTGTAACCGTTTTCATGTACAAAATCAATGATTACATCTTTTCTAAAGTTGTATTGATCCCATATATCATTGTAATTACTGAAAGATTCGTCTGTTTCGTGTCTTATAGTACTTTGTTGTAAGCATGTCCTGTCATTGAATATTGCAATTTTAGTGGATGTGCTACCTAGATTCATTACTAAAATAATGTGTTCCTTTGACATTTTCACTCCTCCTTATATACACTCTATATAAACTTATAATAGTATAAAAAAGAAAACTGTGTGAAAAAACACAGTTTTCTGAATAATGACATGCGATAATTAGATTAAGTCATAGAGATTCAATCGGAATTTGTCAGGAAATCGTTCAACTTGTTCAAATCAGGACAGCAAATTGTTCGTTTCTGCTTACATATCAGCTTTTGTTTCTTTAAATTGTTGATTGCTTTAGTTACAGCTTCTCTTCTTGTACCTATCATTTCAGCAATTTCCTGATCAGTGATAGTAATCTCTAGATGATGACCTTCAATACAATTCCCTTTGAATGTGCAATTGTCATATAAAGATGTATTATTGATTGAGCATTCTTTTCCAAAAGATTCAAACAAGCTTAACAAGAGTGCTACGACACGTTGCTCAATCTTTAGGAAAGACATGTATTCAACCTGAAATGCCAACAGCCTAATTTTTCTACCCATTGATTCGAATATTTGGAATACGATTTCCGGGTAGTCAGTAAAAAGATTTGTTAATTGTTTTTTAGTAAAAAACAATACTACTGAATCCTTTAGAGCTTGAGCATTTGTAAAGCTAGGATACTGGTCAAAGAAGGCAGTTTCACCGAAAAATGATCCAGGCTCATGAATTGCAAGAGTTTTTTCAGTGCCTTTAGAGTCTATAAGATTAACTTTTATCCTACCGTTTACCAGGAAAAACAGGTAATCTTGTGCATCATCCTGTTGATAGATTAAGCTACCTTCGGTGTATGTGTGTTGACTATCAGTATATTTGAGTAAGAGTTCATTTATGTCAGTATCATCGATCACCCATAGTGATTTATAAAGCATAATCATACCTCCTTTGATATATCGAGATGGTTCACTTTCAATATACCATAATAAATCGATTAATTGAAGGAGAAGGGTTAATTCATATTTGTAAAAGAAAATGATTTTAAAATTATAAGGAGGGATTTTTATGAAAGAGATACGAATTCATGGAAGGGGAGGTCAAGGTGCTGTCACAACATCCGAAATCATTGTATATGCAGCGGTTGAAGATGGTAAATACGGTGCTTGTTTTCCTTATTTTGGCTTTGAGAAAAAGGGAGGCCCAGTCAGTGCATTTGTAAGAATTGATGAGAAGAAGATTAGAGAAAAGAATCAGGTCTATAACCCAAACTGTGTAATGGTAATTGATCCAACTCTGTTGAAGAGTGTGGATGTATTCGTAGGGGCAAAGGAAGATTCCATACTTGTAATTAACACTAAATCAATAGAGGATATTGATATCCCTGAGAATATAACCAAGGTTGCATATGTAGACGCTAACACAGCATCTATGGAAATATTTGGAAGATTACTTCCTAACACTGTGGTGCTAGGAGCTTTCGTTAAAGCAACTAACTGGGTAAGTTTTGACAAGGTAAGTGAAAAAACTCAGGCAATCTGGGGACCAAAAAATCAGGAAGCATTGGATTATGGTTATAATAATGTTGTTATTGTTGATGTGAATGGAGGGGAAAAGCGTGACTAAGCCAGAATTTACTAAGACAGATTTTATATGTGCAGTAGGAAAAGAGTTGAACATTATAAATACAGGCGATTGGAAAATGTATCCGGTAGTAATTGATCAAGACAAGTGTATAAAATGTAGTTTGTGTTTTCAATATTGTCCAACTAAATCTGTAAAATATGCAGATGGTACATATTTCATAAACCCGGATTTTTGTAAGGGCTGTGGAGTGTGCATAGAAGAGTGTCGATCAAACGCCATCGATTTTGTGAAGGGGGAATAACCATGAGTAAAAGACAAGTGTTAAATGGCAATCATGCTGCAGCAATAGGGGCATTGTTGGCTAAACCTGATGTAGTAGCTGCTTATCCCATAACACCGCAGACACCACTGGTAGAATATTTTAGTCAATATGTTGCTGATGGAGTAATGGATTCAACTATAGTTGAGCCAGAATCAGAGCATTCAGCCATGAGTGTACTTACAGGAGCATCACTGGCAGGCGCAAGAACATTTACTGCAACTTCATCACAAGGGTTATCATTAATGTTTGAACCTTATTTTAGAGCTTCTACGATGAGATTACCTATAGTCATGAATATTGTAAATAGGGAAATGATATCACCTCAAACCGTATGGGGTGGACCGCAGGATTCACTTACAGTCCGTGATGCAGGGTGGCTACAAATTTATGTTGAGGACAATCAGGAAATTTTGGATATGAATATACAGGCATTTAAGATCGCTGAACATGATGATGTGTTGTTACCAATAAATATTTGTTATGATGGCTTCTATCTATCTCATATGACAGAGGGTGTAGATGTTCCAGATCAAGAAGAGGTCACAAATTTCATGCCACCATATAATCCTACGCATGTTAAATTGGATCCTGAAACACCGATGGCAGTAGATCCTCTGACCCCAGGTGACTATCTTCAGTACTATAGGGAGTTACATATGGAGGCTATGGATAATGCCAAGAGAGTAATCAAGGAAGTAAATGATGAATTTGCTGAGAAGTTTGGCAGGGATTATTTTGGTCTTGTTGAGCCATATAGAATGGAAGATGCTGAGTATGTACTTGTTACACTGGGTTCATTAACTGGATCAGCAAGGATTGCTGTAGATATGGCTAGAGATAATGGTGTAAAGGTTGGACTGGTTAAAATTAGATGCTTAAGACCATTTCCTAAAGACGAAGTGATGGAATTATTAAGTGGAAAAAAAGCTATTGGAGTAGTTGATAGAAATGTAAGCTTTGGTTGGCATACAGGTATTGTATACCAAGAGATAAAATCAGCTATAAGTACTCAAACGGCAGTTCCAACTGTACCATTTATTGGTGGCTTAGGTGGAGAGGATTTGACTACTGAACTCATGAGCGAAGCAATTGTAAAAGTAGTTGAGGCAGGTGAGGATGGAACTATTGAAAATAAAGCTCATTGGCTTATTAATACAAAGGGGAGATAATATATGAGATTACCTGAAAAAATGTCAGCATATGAAGATATGGTTGGTCCTGGAATTACAGCATGCTCAGGCTGTAATGTAGAGTTGTCAATGAGAACAGCTCTTCAGATTTTTGGACAAAATACAATTGTAGCAGTTCCTCCAGGATGCATGGGAGGAGTTCAAAGTGTAGGTTGGGCAGATAAAACAGGAATGAAAATACCGGTTTTTTTCCCACTGCTTGACAATACTGCATCAATGTTGAGTGGAATTAAGAAGTATTATGAGAGAATAGGAAGAGATGTCAACGTTGTTGCTTTCGCAGGTGATGGTGCTACTTTAGATGCTGGATTCCAAGCCCTGTCTGGAGCTGCAGAGAGAGGAGATAACATCATTTATGTCTGCTATGACAATGAGGGATACATGAATACCGGGTTTCAAAGAAGTAGTTCAACTTCATTAGGGTCTTGGACTTCTACAACTCCAGTAGGTAAGGCTGCTCATGGAAAGTCATCTCATAAAAAGGATATGCCTATGATTATGGCAATGCACGATATTGCATACATGGCTACAGCATCGCCAGCATATATGCCTGATTTAATTAGAAAACTTGAAAAAGCAAAAACAATAAAGGATGGTTTGGTCTACATTCATATTTACAACAGTTGTACCACAGGCTGGGGTTATCCATCTGAAAAAAGTATTGAAATAGTGAGAAAGGGAGTTAAGTCTAGATTTATGCCAATCTATGAAGTCGATCATGGAAAATTCAAGTTAAATGTTGATGTTAAAGATCCTATTCCACTAAAAGAATATTTGTCATCTATGAAGAAGTACAACCATATCAGTGAAGAACAAATAGATGATCTTCAAGAATACATTGATAAGAAATGGGATAACTTAAAGACGTTATGCGACGTGATGGGCTAAAAGAGATTCTTTTATCAAGAAATATATTAATGTGCTGTTTACACAAAAATATTTTTGGAAATAGGGTGGAGGTATATGAAAACAATTAACAGAATAATTGATTTATGTATGAAGACGCTTTCAATAATTGCAGCTTTAGCTTTAGGTTTTCTACTTCTTGGCATCTGTTATTCAACATTATCGCGAGTGGCTTTCAACAAGCCACTAACAAATTTAGTTGAATATTCGACCTACAGTCTTATGTATGTTACTTTTTTAGGTTCACCTGAGATACTCAAGAACAAAGGTCACATAAACTTGGATTTGATTACAACTATAATATCCGAGAAAGCAAATAGAATATTATCAATGATTGTCAATATTGCAGGGGCTGCTATTTCGGCAATTATCTTCTACTATGGAGGACTTGTAGCGATTGATAATTTTGTGAATAATATTAAGATAATGGATTCTATGGGAACACCGCAGTATTTATTAACTGCAACTATACCTATAGGGATGTTTTTTATGACAATCCAATTCATTAGAAACTTTTACGGAGACTTTAAAGAGCACAAGAGTGCTGTCTAGAATCTAGTAGTTGTAATCATTTTGAGAAAGAGGTGAATTATATGGAGTGGTATGTAGTTTTATTGCTCATCTTCTTTGTACTACTGGCAATCATGTTTACGGGGTTACCTATAGCGTTTAGTTTTATGGTTGTATCTGTCGTAGTTATGTTTATTTTACAAGGTGAGTTTGGAATCAGGCAATTGATACTTGGAATGTATGATCAGGTGGCAAAGTTCTCCCTGACCCCAATTCCATTTTTTATGATAATGGGTGAAGTTTTTTATCAATCAGGGTTAGTAACGAGAACATTAGATTCATTATCAAAGTTTGTTAAAAAAGTTCCTGGTAGACTTAGTATAATAACACTTTTAGGTGGAGGGGTTTTCGCTGCTCTTTCAGGTTCTGTAGTAGCAAATACTGCTATGTTTGGTTCATTAATGCTACCAGACATGATGAAAAGGGGTTATAATAAGTCGCTGATTGCTGGTTCAATAATGGCATCTGGAGCACTAGCGATGGTAATTCCACCGAGTGCTCTGGCTGTATTACTTGGATCTATATCAGGAATATCTGTAGGCAAAATATTAATTGGTGCAATATTCCCAGGAGTTTTGTTGATGCTGATGTACATATCTTATGTAATGGTTATATGCTTAATTAAACCTGAGTATGCACCTTCATATGAAGTGGAGAAAACTCCTTTCAAGGAAATGATGATAGCTGCATTCAAAGACTTGGTACCATTGTTTTTTATTTTTCTTGCAGTAATGGGAATAATTTTCACGGGAGTTGGAACACCGACTGAAGCAGCTGCTATAGGAGCGTTGAGTTCATATATACTGACAGCTTTCTATGGGAAATTGACAATAAAGCTTATTGTAAAAACATTAACAGATTCACTTAAAGTAACTTCAATGGTATTGATAATTATTGCAGGTTCAGCAGGATTTAGTCAAATTCTTGCTATGACTGGAGCTAGCAGACAAGCAGTTATGGCAATTATGGGTTTATCGACATCAACATTCTTGATACTTGGTTTAATGCTTTTTATTATCATTATTCTGGGATTCTTTATGGAGCAGACTGCAATAATGATGATAACTCTACCAATAATGATGCCTGTGATCATAAACATGGAAGTGAATACGATTTGGTTCGCAGTAATGTATCTGATATGCTTACAGATTGGGCAATTGACACCACCGGTAGGACTGGCTCTATTCACAATGAAAGGTGTATCTCCACCTGAGGTTAGAATGACTGATATTTACAAAGGTGCTGTTCCTTTCCTCGCTATGGACATTTTAGCACTATTTGTAATTGCATTAATACCTGCTCTGGTAACTTGGTTGCCGAGTTTAAATTAACATTAGAAACACAATCTATTGGCCGTAATAAAATTTAGATAAATCAAAGGAGGAAGGACAATGAATATCAAGAAATTAATGTTTTTAATGCTAGTTTTTGTTATCAGTTTGAGTCTTATTGCATGTGGTGGCGGTTCATCTCAAGAAGCTGGAGGAGAAACACAAGATCCATCTGAATCAGAATCAGGAGAAGAAAGTAGTGTTGTATTAAGAGTAAGCTCAGCATGGGCAGAAGGAAACAGCCTGTTGTTCAATTTTGATGACTTCGCTCAAAAAGTTGATGAGAAATCAAATGGTACAGTGAAAATTGAGTGGGGCGGTGGTCCAGAAGCAATACCTACATATCAACTTGTTGAAGCATTGAAAAACGGAATTGTAGATATTGCTTGGACAGCTCATACTTACAATGTTTCTAACATACCAGTTCTTGAAGCAATGAAATTGACAGATGCTGCAACTATGAGAGAAACTGGCGGTTTTGAGTTTGTTAATGACATTTACAATGAAAAATTAAATAGTCACTATATAGCTGCATCAACTGACGGATTAACTTACAATCTATATACAAAAGACGAAATTAACAGCCTAAGTGATTTTGAAGGAATGACTATTAGAGCAACACCTGCATACCAGCCATTTGTTGAATCACTAGGAGCCGGAGTCGTAAATATGGATCCAGGTGAAGCCTATCAGGCACTTGAGCGTAATGTAATTCAAGGATATGGATGGCCAAGTGTTGGTGTTACAGATTTTGGATGGCAGGAAGTTTCAGAATATATTATTCAGCCGCAATTCTATACTGTTGATGTTGCCATCATGATGAGTGACAAAGCTTGGCAAAAATTAAGCGATAATCAAAGAGATGCTATTATGGAAGCTGGAGCAGAGATTGAAGAGGAAGCAAGAGAATATTACAAAGAAGCTATAGATGAAGAAAATGAATTTTTGAAGAGCGAAGGAATGAAAGAAATTGTACTTGAAGGTGAAGAAGCTGAAGAATATTTGAAATTAGCATATGAAGAAGGTTGGAAAAGTGCACTAGAAGCTGATCCAGAAAATGCTGAAAAATTGCAAGAGTATACCGAATATAATCAGTAATTAAGGAATGATAATAACAACGAGGCTAAGAACAATATCTTGAACAGTATTTAATAATGAAATTTATGACACCAGTTTGCTATTATGATTGGTGTCATATTTTATCGGTGTAAAATTGCAATCTAATTTTTGAAAAAAGCTGGCTGTAGTCATAGCCAAATTGAAAAACTAGCCTACAAGAATACCTTAAGGATTATCAGGGAATCGATGAAATAGGAAAAGCACGGTCACTGGACCGTGCTTTTGTAAAGCCTCTGTATGTTTTACTGAGTTACAAGCTCAAGTTCTACTGGGATATACTCATCAACTGAGTCACCATTTAGAACCATAACTGCAGTGTCAACACCGATTGAACCGATGTCCATTGGAAGCTGTTGTACAGTAGCTGCAAGTTCTCCAGCTTCAACTGCTGCAACAGCATCACTTGTTGCATCAAATCCAACAATCATGATATCCCTACCGGATGCTCTGATTGCTTCCAAAGCTCCTAGAGCCATTTCATCGTTGTGTGCGAATACGGCATCAATTTCAGGCTGAGACTGAAGAATGTTTTCCATTACGGAAAGTCCTTCTGCTCTGTCAAAGTTGGCAGTCTGTTTTGCCACTACTTCAATGTCAGTTCCTTCGATTGCTGCGTTGAATCCTTCGCCTCTTTCTCTTGCTGCCGATGCTCCTGGTATTCCTTCAAGCTCAACTACATTTCCGGCTCCACCAAGTTGTTCTACGATAAATTCACCAGCCATTGTTCCACCAGCTACGTTGTCAGAAGCTATATGAGCTACAACTTCTCCTGAGTTAGCTGACCTGTCAAGGGTTACAACAGGAATGCTTGCTGCATTGGCTGCTGCAACTGCACTACCTACTGCATCTGAATCTGTGGGGTTGATCATAATAAGGTCAACACCTTGGTTTATAAGGTCTTCAACATTTGACAATTCTGTAGCTGCATCATCCTGTGAGTCTAGCACTATAAGGCTGGCTCCAAGCTCATCTGCTTTTTCCTGTGCACCATCCCTAAGGTCAACAAAGAATGGGTTATTCAAGGTTGATACTACCAATCCTATAGTGTACTCACCTTCAGCACCTCCGTTGTCAGTTCCTCCTGTGCTACAACCTGCAAGTCCTACTGCCAATACAAGTGCTAAAGCCAGTCCTAAATACAATTTTTTGTTCTTCAATTTTTTCTCCCCCTTTAAATATACTTTCTTTTAATCTATCTCAACCCACATGGGTTAAAATCATATTAACGAGACTTTCTCTGTTTCCTGTCCAATAAAACTGCTATAAGAATTACTACACCTTTGGCGACATCCTGATAATATGATGAAACCTGCAGCATATTCAATGCATTATCCAGGATTCCTATTATCACTGCGCCGATTGCAGTACCAAATATTGTTCCAATACCACCTGCCATACTTGTTCCACCAATTACCACTGCAGCAATGGCATCGAGCTCATAACCAGAGCCAGCTGTCGGTTGTGCAGAACCCAGCCTTGCTGTTACAATAATTCCTGCCAGAGCTGCCAGAACACCTGCTACACCGTATACAAAAAGTTTTATATTATCGGTCTTTATACCTGAATACATTGTAGCTTCTTCGTTTGAACCCAGAGCGTATGTGTATCTTCCGATTTTCAAGTGATTAAGTGTATACCAGGATATAAAGAATACAACAAGCATTATATAAACCGGCAATGGAATTCCAAGGAAGTAACCGGTACCGATCTTTGAGAATATTGCGGATGTATCTGATCCAAATATGCTGATTGGCCTACCTTGTGTGTAAACAAGGGTTAATCCACGAAAAAGAGTCATTGTACCCAATGTAGCTATAAAAGGTTGAAGCCTGCCTTTGCTTATAAGCAATCCATTTACCAGGCCAATTGCAAGACCCACCAATAGCGTCAGGAGTATGACCAAAATGATGTTCATTCCACTAGCCACAAGACTTGCTGCAATAGCTCCTGAAATGGCAAGAACACTACCAACTGAAAGGTCAATCCCTCCAATAAGGATTGCAAAAGTCATACCAGTTGCAATTACTGCATTTATGGATGTCTGCCTTAAAACAGTGATTATATTTGACCAGGTCAAAAATCTGTCGCTTAGGAAAGACATTGCCACCACTAGTATCAACAGGACTACAACAGGCTTGTTATCCAACAAGAACTGCTTCCAGCCCTTTCCCTTCAAAGAAAATCTACCCATCTAGTTCACTTCCCTTCCGACGGCATAAGTCATTATTTTTTCCTGGTCAGCATCGGCAATATCAAGAATACCACTTACTTTTCCTTCGTGCATGACCATCACTCTATCGCTTATTCCAAGTATTTCAGGTATCTCCGAAGAAACCATAAGAATACTCATTCCTTCTTGCTTGTATTTATTGATCAGTTCGTAGATCTCTTTTTTTGCGCCAACATCAACACCTCTTGTGGGTTCATCCAGCAGGAGAATGCCAGGATTTGTATCAAGATTCTTTGCAAGAGCAACCTTTTGCTGATTACCGCCACTCAGGAACTGAAGAAGCTGATACTTGCTGGCAGCCTTGATGGACATTGTCTTAATGTAGGCATCGGTGGAATCTCTTTCCTTGCTTTTGTCGATATTACCAATCTTGCCAACATACCTATTCAATGATGCCAGAGTAACATTCTCAACAAGGTCCATTCCAAGGACGATACCATTTTCCTTTCTGTCTTCGGAAAGGTAGGCAATTCCATTATCAATTGCATCCTTTGGACTGTTGATGGTAACAGGTGACCCATGTAACAATATTTCACCTTTTTCAGGGTGATATACACCATAGATTGTCCTGGCAAGTTCAGTTCTTCCTGAGCCCACAAGCCCCGCAACTCCAAGTATTTCTCCTTTTCTTAGCTGAAAGGATACATTGTGTACAAATCGGTTGGTTAGGTTTTTGACCTCAAGGACCACATCACCGATTTCAGTTGCCACTCTTGGATACTGTTCACTTAGTTTTCTGCCAACCATCATTTCAATAATTTTTTCTTCATCCAGATCTTCTATGGGCTCTTCTCCAACGAGAGTGCCATCTCTTAGTACAGTCACATGGTCACAGATTTCAAATATTTCCTTGAGTCTGTGGGAAATATAGACGATACTGTGTCCTGAATCCCTAAGCTCTCGAACAACCTGGAACAATCTTTTGGTTTCTGACATGGTCAGGGCCCCAGTTGGTTCATCCATTATTATAATTTGGGCATCAAGGGAAAGGGCTTTTGCAATTTCAATCATCTGTTGCTTGCTTATGCTCAGGTTCTTAACAAGTTCTCTGGGGTCTTCATCCAAGCCCAGTTTTGCAATCCATTTTTTTGAATCCTCAAAGAGCTTTTTCCAATTGATTTTTCCGCCCTTGCCGACAGGTTCTCTTCCAAGGAAGATGTTTTCACCGATGGAGAGGTCCCTTACAAGATTAAGCTCCTGGTGGATAAATGCAATTCCCTTTTCCTGGGATTCCTTTGTTGTGTTAAAATCCACTGGCTTACCATTAAGATTCACATCTCCGGAGGTCCTTACATATACTCCTGTGAGAATTTTCATAAGAGTGGACTTGCCAGCTCCGTTTTCGCCAACAAGTGCCATTACTTTACCCCTGTATATATTGAAGTCGACATTATCCAGTACCCTTACTCCGGAGAATTCCTTTATTATATTTTCCATTGAAACAATTTTTTCTTCCATGGAGAATTCCTCCTTCAACTAAAAATCATTAGAATATAACTCCTGATATCAGTATTATGTTTGCATATGGAGTAAATTCTCCAGTCCTGACAACTGCTTTGGATGTCTTGGTTCGATTTTTGAATTCGAGATGTGGAATATATGCGATACTGAATTCATCTTCAAATTCCTCCACAAGCTTCCGGATTTTTGCATGCATCTCGGGACTTGTA
The DNA here is from genome assembly GCF_049310905.1 of Gudongella sp. DL1XJH-153. NCBI lineage: Bacteria > Bacillati > Bacillota > Tissierellia > Tissierellales > Tissierellaceae > Gudongella > Gudongella sp. DL1XJH-153. The sequence goes on along the minus strand of NZ_JBMEMN010000002.1, from coordinate 51,785 downwards.
TACTTAATTTCTTCAGCCAATATTATTCCTTCTATCTTATGCTCTGAAAGAACTGCTCTAAGAACATCCAAGAAGGAAGGAACACCTTCAAATACGGCAAGATCTATCCTAGGAGTTTCTGAAGGTATTGGGAGACCTGCATCCCCAATTGTCAACTCATCCATATGACCCATACGTGATATTACAGAAGATATATCTGAGTTAAGCAGGAAGTTTTTTTTCATTTCTATCTCTCCTCCTTTAATTTCAGTTTTTCATACCATTTTTCAAATTGCTCTACCTCCTGAAGAAGGGGAAGAGAGGTTTGTGCTCCGTGCTTGGTAACGGTCATTGCCCCTACTTTGGTGGCAAACAGGATCGATTCCTCCATTGTTGAACCATTTGCCAGCGACACTGCAAGTGCAGCATTGAAGCTGTCTCCAGCAGCCGTTGTGTCCACTGCTTTTACCTTATAGGCAGGATAAATCTGTGAAAAATCCTTTCCAATATGCATGCTACCTTGACTGCCTAGTGTTACAACCAGTTCAGAGACTCCTTTTTCCAAAAGTAATCTACCAGCAGCTTCAACCTTTTCAGATGTATCTGTTTCCATATTGCTCAGAAGCTCAAGCTCCGTTTCATTTGGTGTAAGCACGTCTACCAGTGTATATATTTCATCATCAAGATTCATTGCAGGAGCTGGATTTAGAATTGTGGTAACATTGTTCTTCTTTGCCAACTTAAGAGCTGTCTTGACCGTATCCAAAGGTGTTTCCAACTGGACCAGCATGACGTCTGCTCCCTTAAACGCATTCTCCATTTGTAAAAGGTCTTTCGAAGAGAAGCCAGAGTTAGCTCCCGGTGCGACTGTTATGGCATTGTTTCCTGAATCCTCTACTACAATTGCTGCAACTCCGGTTGGGGAATCGTCCTTTTCAAGTACCATCTGAACATTGACGCCATCCCTTTCGAGTGAATCCTTAAGTCGCTTTCCCATCGAATCATTTCCTACTGCACCAAGCATAATTGTTTCTGTACCAAGCTTGGCTGCAGCATCTGCCTGATTGGCTCCCTTTCCGCCTGAAACCTGCTTAAAGTCAGAGCCCAGGATTGTTTCACCGGGTCTTGGTATTTTAGGAGCTCTTATAACCAGGTCCATGTTAAGACTGCCTACAACTATCACCATTTCTTTAGCTCCTTTCAACTGGATTTTCTTATTATAAGTTCTGTATCTAGAATAAGATTATTATTATCAGCTTTTCTGCCTTCTATTGAATCAATCATCATTTTAACAGCTTCATAGCCCATGGAATAATTGGGTTGCTTTATGGTCGTTAGTTCAGGGTCTACCATGGAGGATATATATATATCATCGAATCCCATTATTGCAATATCATCGGGGATTGAGATTCCCATTTCCCTGATTCTTTTCATTGCGCCAATTGCTATGGCATCATTGCCACAAAAGATAGCCTGAAAATCCAGATTGCTATTCAGCAGGTCTTCTGCAGCTGCATAACCCCATCTTGTTCTGTATTCTCCGACCCTGACAAGGTTTTCGTCGTATTCAATATCATTATCCAATAGTGCTTTTTTGTATCCTTCAAGCCGGTCTCTGGCCGTACCTGTGTTTAATGGGCCGGCAATATAAGCAATTCTCCTGTAGCCTTTAGTCACAAGGTAATTTACACCTTCACTTGATGCTTTTGCATTATCAACCAAAATCTTTCCCAGTATATTAGGTGAATCATAATCTCTGTCAATCAAAATAATTGGTATTCTGGTGTTCTCAAGACCTGTCATTTCATCATTTCTGTTCGCAGAGTGGGTGAGGATAATGCCATCAACCATTTTTTCAGACAGCATCTGAATATATTTATTCTCCTGATCCACATTATCATCTGTATTGCAAATTATGATATTGTAGCCGGATTCCCTTGCCTTGTCTTCAGCACCTCTTGCAATTTCGGGGAAGAAGGGGTTTACGATGTCCGGAAGTATCAAACCCAAGGTTTTTGTTTGACTGGTTACAAGACTTCTGGCCATGGAGTTGGGAATGTAATTGATATCCTTTGCTATCTTAAGGACTTTATCCCTTGTTGGTTGTGAGATACTCTTATCCTTCTTATTTAATATCATTGAAACAGTTGCGGTTGAAACACCCGCCGCCTTTGCGATATCCTTTATGGTTGTGTTGCGTTTCTTCATAAAATCAACTCATTCCATTTGGTTAAACGTTTAACTACATTTATATTATACCACTAAAACCTATATTGAAAACAGTTTACACATATTTTGAAAAAATAATTCCAACTAACACTTTTCTGGAACTATCAACTGGAACTATCAAATAGAAAAAACATCTAAAGATGAATTAAGCAAGCTTTTTATGATACTCATCTACGGAAATTTCATGATTAAAAAAAGTATAAATTTCCTATTCGCAATAAAAAAGACTGAGCCCCATATTGGGACTCAGCTTGAATTATTCTATTCGGTTTCAATTATCTTTTCCTTAACTTCCTTGGGACCAACATCCTTAAGAAGATGCTTTAATTCCATTGGAAGAGGGAAGAGAATGGTATTGCTTTGCTGATTGGCAGATTCACTTATGGTTCTTAGCATCCTAAGGGTCATTGCACCGTCAACCTCTGTGAGGATTTCCGTTGCTTCTGCAATTTTCTTTGCGGCTTGCTTTTCACCATCTGCCTGAATTACAACAGCTCTTCTGTCACGTTCAGCTTCAGCCTGTCGTGCTATTGCCCGTTGCATTTCCACAGGAATCATAACATCTCTGATTTCCACTGCCGTAACTTTTATTCCCCATGGATCTGTTGCTGAATCTACGATTTCCTGAATTCTCTTATTAAGCTTATCCCTTTCTGAGAGAAGTTCATCAAGGTCTGCCTGACCTACAACGCTTCTCATCGTTGTCTGGGCAAACTGGCTTGTTGCTTCATGGAATTTCTCAACATTTATGACTGCCTTATCAGGTTCTGTAACCCTGTAGTAAAGCACAGCATTGACCTTACAGGTAACATTGTCCTTTGTAATAACTTCCTGTGGTGGGACGTTGTCAACTATAATTCTTAATGAAACCCTTACAATTTTATCAATGAATGGGATTATCAGTATAAGGCCAGGACCTTTAACTGATACAAGTCTTCCCAGTCTGAAAAGAACACCTCTTTCATATTCAGGGATTACTTTTACGGCCATCTTAAGAAGTCCACCAGCCAGGATTATACCACCCAGATAGGGGATAATTCCTTCAAACAAATCCAGTATCATTGAAATACCTCCTTTAATTTAAAGCTACATTATTCTTTATCAACCGGTTCAACTATAAGAACCATTTGATGCCGTTCCAATACTCTTATATGAGTTCCTGCTGGCACAAAGGACTCACTTCGTGTCTGTGCCTTCCACAATTCTCCTTTTACTCTTACGAGTCCCTGTGGATCAAGATTTTCCATTGTTATTCCCAGTTCATTTAAAAATTCATTTTCACCCATATAGACAGGCGTTTTCCTAAGTCTTACAAGTCCTGCAAGAAGAATAACCAGAAATATTGATCCTACAGCACCTATGCCTATTGCCATAAGTCTAAATTGTATCAGCCATCTGCTGGTGACCAATGGTTCAACAGGGAGATATATGATTCCTAATACAACGCTGACAACTCCTCCAGTCCCCAACACTCCATAGGTTGGGGTGAGAGCTTCAGCTACAAGAAGTCCCATGCCGAGGAATATCATGATAACGGCAAACAGGTTTACTTCAAACATTCCAAGCCCGAACAGCGCAAGTATAAGAGAAATGGCACCCAGAACCTCGGGAACAAATGTCCCGGGATTGTTGACTCCAAATATGATGCCGTATACTCCCACCATAAGAAGTATGAATGTTATTTGTGGATTGCTTATAAGATGCGTAATCTTTTCAGTTAGGTCTGGTTCAATTGATTCAATTACTGCATCCTCTGTGTCCATCATTATTGTTTTTCCCTGGAATTGAATTTCCTGTCCGTGAATAGTACCCAGAAGTGAGACCAGGTTGGGTTCAATATAATCTGCAACGCCTAGCTCCAATGCCTCAAGACTGCTTATGGTAAGATTCTCTGTTACAAATCGCTCAGCAATGTCTCCAGGTCTTCCATTGGTCTCTGCTATACTTCTGATATGACCTGCAAGAAATAGAATTGTCTTGTCATCGGCAGTTTGGGTTTCTTCCTCACCAGGAGTTATAGTCACTGGCATTGCTGCTCCAGTGGTTGTCCCAGGTGACATTGCTGTAATATGCCCTCCAAGTAGAATAAAGGATCCTGCAGAAGCAGCAATTGCACCTTGAGGTGTTACATAAGTTATTATTGGAACATTCGATGCAGAGAGGTCACTGATAATCTTAAGGGTTGAATCCACAAGTCCTCCAGGAGTATCCAAAAGAAGGACAAGGGCAGTTGCATCTCTTTCCTCGGCTTCCTGGACACCTCGTTCAATTCTTGCTGCAGTACCTGCTGTTATCATATCATCAAGGTCTATAGTAAGAATTAGAGGTGAACCTTTAGCATCCATATCAGAGGAATTCGAAGTTGAAATTGGCACAAAAATAATTACTGCAACTAGTATAATGCTTATTATTCGCTTCATAGCACCACCTTACCTTATCATGGTAACTTTCTTATCTTATGTATACCCAGGAGAAGTACCCTGAATATATTTTCATGATATTTACAACTGCTCATTTTGGAAATAGGCTGTAAATATTCCCATTAGAGTAATAAAATTTCAGATTATTATCAAAAATTCAAAAAAATCATGATAATATTGATATAATGACAGTAGAAGATAAATCTATGGATGCGAAGAAAGGAGTATACTTTTGGGAGATTACAGATACGAACATGGGAACAATGAACCAGTAAGTGTTTCAGAGTGGCTGATAACAGCTTTGATTATGGTAATACCTTTGGTTAATATTGTTATGCCATTTGTATGGGCCTTTGGCAATGGAACAAAGAGGAGTAAATCAAACTTTTTCAAAGCCCAACTTGTTGTTGCACTGATTGGAGTGGTATTCTACTTCCTTTTTGCAGGGATGCTTTTTTCATACATAAGAATGCCCAGCCAGATGATGTTCTAGTTTAGGTTGCGGATGTTTTTAAGCATAAGAAAATATTAGCATAAGAAGGGAAAACTCAAGAATGTTTAGGAGATGATTGAAATGAAAGCCTACAGCGATTGGGCTTCAGCTAGAAATTTCGGTTTGGTTTTGCTTATTCTTATGGGTCTTGCTTTTCATGAACTATACAAGGCAACTGGGATAACATTTTTAGGAATAATCAGCCCTGTAAATGAGAGCAAGTGGGAGCATTGGAAAATGGCATTCTTTCCCATGCTTATAATTGGAGGAATTGAATACTTTCTGTTGGGTCTTCGAGGTAATAATTATTTATTTGCATTAGCTGCAGGAGCTGCCGTCTTCCTGATAGTAACTTTTGGAGGGATTGAGATTTACGAGATGATCTTTGCTAAGGCACATATTGTCGTTCATGTGGTTTCGTTTCTTTTAGGTGCTTTGGCAGGACAGATTACCCGATATTATGTAATGAGTCAAACGAGACCATCCTTGATGCTTCTCATTGCAGGGATAACAGTGATAGGATTAATGTTTTCGATATTTTTCAGATTCACATTTAATCCGCCAATGCATGACTATTTTAGAGACTCAATAACAGGAAGCTATGGAATCTATAAAATCAGGTAGAGGATGATAATATGATTAATATTGTAGCATTTATTGGGCCAAGTGGTTCAGGGAAGACAACTCTTGCCAAATACATGAATTTAAGAAAAGTCATAACTTTTACCACAAGACCCGTTAGAAAGGGTGAAAGGGATGGTGTTGACTACTTTTTCATGGAGAAGAAGGAATTCCTCAGACTTTATGATGAAGGGGAACTTCTTGAATACACAGAGTATAATGGGCATCTTTACGGCATGGGAATAAAACCCTTGAGAGATTCGATTTCAAAGGGAGAGTTGATTTCGATTGTAGTGGACATCAATGGTGCAAAAAGGCTTAAAGAGGTATTTCCGGATAATCTTCTTGTGATTGGGATAAGGACACCACTTGAAGAATGTTTTGAGAGGATGAAAGAAAGAGGAGATCCTGATTTCTCAAGCAGAAGCAAACTATATGGTGAAGAGATAGATGCAATGACCGATATCTCTCATGTTATTATTCTTAATACAAAAGACAACTGGTGGATGTCCAGGATAATAATAGAGGGAATAGGCAGTAAATTAGAAGAGACAGATTGGGTATAGGTTAAATAGAAGCACAGAATTCATGATAATCTATGGAAAAATCATTCTTCCAATTATATTTTTGCGAGGAAGAGCTCCATATTCACGGCTGTCTGATGAAAGAAGTCTGTTGTCACCAAGAATGTAAACGTGATTTGCAGGAACTGTATAGCTGTAATCCATATCCCATTCAGGCATTTTTTCTTCATCTGCCTGCAAATTCAATGGCAGGGTCATGCCGTTGACATATTGTTCTTGAAGTGGAAATCCGTTTCTATAGACAAGACCATTTTCAATAGTTATTACATCGTGTTCAAGACCTATGATCCTTTTTATCATCAGAACATTATCCATGGAATCGGGAGCAGAGATTACGATTATATCTCCATAATCTAGGTTTTCATCCGGCATTCCAGGAAGGTAAGGAAGACTCCATACGACAACTGTATCACCGTCTGATAAGGTCGGAACCATTGAGTCTCCATTTATTTCTATGGTATCAAATGAGATTAATATTCCCGTGATCATAATTGCAGCTATCACAAAAAATATTATCAGTTTGCTGTTGAGACTTATCTTTGAATTATCAGTAGTCATTGTTTTCTCCTTGTCTTTGTCAATTTTGAATACAATATAATTATACCCTTAGTTGGGTTTCAGTACAACGAAGATATGGCACAGAGGAAATTAAGAGAAAAATAGCAAGAATATTGATAAAACGTAAATATAAATAAAGAAAAGGTGATTAATATGACAGATCCATCTACGAATGTGGGCACAGTGCTAAGAAGAGTAAGGTCCGAAAGAGGATTGACTCTGGAGGGAACAGCAGAACTGACAGGTGTCAGCAAGGCGATGCTTGGACAGATTGAAAGAGGAGAGTCCAATCCTACAATATCAACGCTTTGGAAGATTTCCACTGGTCTTAAAATATCTTTTTCTGAACTTTTTGAGACAAAAGAGGAAGAAAAACTTGGTGTTGTGAATTTTGAAGAACAAGATCCTGTTTATGAATCAGAGGGGAAGATGATTCTCTACAATGTATTTCCATTTAATCCAGTAACTGGTTTTGAATATTTCTATATTAAGCTTCTGCCCAGTGCATTCCACAAATCCGCACCTCACAGAAGTTCGAGTCGCGAATACATTGTGGTAACCGAAGGCAGGCTGATAGTGCAGGTAGATGATGAAAGCTATCAGATCAAGGCCCCTGCTGCATTCTCATTTAAGGCTGACAGGGAACACAGCTATTCAAATCCATTTATTGAACCTGTGGTATTTCAAGACATAGTAAAATATTAGGGAATACTATCAAATAAATATTGGTTACAGCTCCCGGATTTTTTTGCCGGGAGTTTTTTGTATTACATTTGTTGGGTATATTTTATGTGTGAGGGGGTTGTTTTATGCCGGGAGATGGAGAAAAACTTTTGGAAGACGACAGAAATATTTCAGTTTTTATTGAGTATATGAAGAGTAGAGATGAAGAGAGTCTTGTTCTAGCAAGAAAAGCCTTGAGAAATATAAAAAGCTATTCCAGCACAAGAAAAGACAAGCAGGGATACAGAATAAGAATTAAGTGTAAAAATGAAGAAAAGGTATTCAATTATTATTTTCCATATAGATATGAAGAGTTTATAAATACCATAGTTGAAAATTTTGACTTGGAAAAGGGAAAGACTGGATATCTTGAAAATACTGGTGGGTTTTTATTGAACTATATGACTCAGAGGGGCTTCGAATCAATTGGTTTGACACTCTGTGAAGATGAATGGGAAAAATGCATCTTTGCCAATTTTCCTGTGCTAAGAAGGGAGTATTTGAAAAGAGAGCTTTCTCCTTTAATGGCCGGGAATGAGAATTCTCAAAAAGTGGACAGACTTGTCTGGATAGTTGACGATTACATGAGGGAAAAGAAATTTTTGAATAATTATATTGAGAACGAAGATGTTGATATCATAATGTTGATACCAAAAGGTATAAAGATAAATCCAGTTGAGTTTCGCAGGGAGATTTGTTTGGATAGGTCATTAATATCAAAAGAGAGTGAGTTTCAAATCTTGATTCTGTCATCCAAGGATGAAATTGATCAGAAAGAGACAAGGATTCCTGAAGGTCTTGAGGTACTAAAGAGCAACTCTGTAATACTTAAGGTAGATATGGAAAAGTGCAGGGACAACAATGGATTTATGTATACAGAGCAGGGTCACTATTTCGTTGAAACATTGAAACAGTATGAAAATAACGAGGATTTAAAATATGAGGAATCATATCTCAAGGACTATTATGATAAATTCCAACCTGACAATCGAAGAGACAATTACCTTTGGGAAGAGGGAGTGGATTGTTTTCCAATGGATCATGGATGGTTGTATGATCCCTGGAGAGGACCTGCCAATCCTCCTTTGAGGGAAAAAAGGTTTGAAACAAGAAAAGGTGGGAATCATAATATTGGTCCAAATACTGAAGAATTTGGTCATGCTGAGTTCAATAGGCTTAGAGGTGCTTATGACACTCTAAAGGAGACTGGTTATAATCCGGATTTCTTTGTGGATGGATATATTACGGGATATTTACTAGTCCGGAAGGACGATTACAGATTCGTTGCCAGCGAAGGTCAGCACAGGATAGCTGCTCTTTCAGCACTGGGATATGATAGCTTTGTCTGTAGATTTGATCTTAAACCCTGGACAAGCGAGACGGTATTCTATAACCAGGCAAGCAAGTGGCCACAGGTTAAGGCTGGGATTTTCACACCAAGGGTTGCAAAAATGTGTTTCGAACATTTTTTTAGGACAGATAACAACACTAGGCTAATAGAGCATCTAAAAAGGATGTCTTCAATTTGAAGACATCCAAATTTTATCTCTGAATGATATTGTCTTTGTTGCCTCATCCCAGAATACTTCAGCCCCAAGGGCTTTAGCCACCATCTGGAGAGTTGAGTAACAAACAAAAACTCATATTATGTCGGTAGTTATGGAAATCCAGGGTATAATAATTTTAAGGAAATCGTTGGAGGAAATTATATGAATCATGTCGATTTAAGAATATATGGTGAATTGAATAGACTCCTCTGGAACCATCGCGAAGGCGGTGAAATTATCATTCATATTAAAGGAACGCCTTCGGTTAAGGATGTAGTTGAATCACTTGGAATACCACACAGCGAAGTAGGGCTACTACTTATAGATGGAGAGGTGGAAGGTTTTTCCCGAAAGCTGTATGGAGGAGAAAGGGTCTCGGTTTATCCGGTATTCAAAAAAATTGATGTAAATTCTATATCCAAGACAGTGATAGAATTTCCTGAAGTACATAGATTTGTTCTTGATGTACATTTGGGAAAACTTGCTAGGTATCTTAGAATGCTGGGATTTGATGTTGTCTACAGAATAGATGCTGATGATCCCTGGCTTGCCAATATATCAGAATCCGAAAAGAGGATTCTTTTATCCTTTGACAGGGAGCTTTTAATGCGGAAGAATGTTTCATATCCCTACCTCGTTAGGTCCAGATATCCAATGGAACAGCTGAAAGAGGTCATTGAAAAGTTTAACCTTCTTGAAAACATCAAGCCTTTTTCAAGGTGTCTTGTGTGTAATGGTGTACTTGTTCCTATCAATAAAGAGAAAATAGAGGATCAATTGCCAGAAGGTGTAAGGGAAATACGTCATGTCTTTAAAATATGCGAAAATTGTGGAAAAATATACTGGAAAGGTACACATACCGACAAGATGGATGTTATAATTAACGGGTTGAGACAAGGAAACAGAAACGAGAATATGTAAGCAAAAAAAGAACCGGAAGGTGAAAAAATGACCAATATTATGGATTACCTTGATTGGAGAGGAGATCTTGATTTTTCAAGGGATCCCTTGAATGAAGTAGATAGTTTGATTCTTTCAATCTTAAGCTACAATGATTTTGAAGGAATAGTTCCCGAACCAGGAGAAAAGGGTACAATAAGTTTAAGGGAAGCGGCCAAGATGTTTAGGGAACAGAAGGATGTTACCCATCTGGAGGACATACCATTCCTCAATGTAATTCCTGATCTATTAAATAAAGCTGCAGAAACAGAACGATTTGGAAATCTTGCAGCAACTTGGTACATAAACCAAATTGATCCAGAGGCAACCAAGCAATTTTCAGCTGTAGTTTTTAAACTTACAAATAAGATCAATTATATTGCATTCAGAGGTACAGATGACTCTCTTGCAGGATGGAAAGAAGATCTTCAGATGAGCTTTATGGAAGAAGTCCAGTCCCAAAAGGAGGCAGTTGCATATACTGGAAGGGCTATAATGGCAATGAAGGGTGATTTTATTCTGGGAGGACATTCAAAGGGAGGGAATCTAGCCATTTACGCTGCATTGAAGATGAATGAGCTGAATAAATCAAGAATAATAGAAATATATAACAATGACGGTCCTGGATTTCAGCCCGAGGTGGTTGAGGGAGAAGACTACAGGAGTATTAGGGACAGGATTCATACATTTCTACCGGAGTCATCAATAGTGGGAATGCTTCTTGAACACGGAACCTACTATGATATAGTAAAAAGCAGGGGACTTGCAATAACTCAGCATAATCCTTTTATATGGGAGGTTGTTGGAAATGGATTTATTCTGGCTGACAGCCTGACAAAGGAAAGCCTTAATATCAATACCACAATTAGGGCATGGGTAAAAAAGCTATCCAAGGATGAAAAAAAAGCCTTCGTGGATGCATTGTTTGATGTATTAAATGAGACTGGAGCAAATTCACTGGCAGAACTAAATCATGAAAAATTCAGTGCTGCAGATGCAATGATCAAGGCACTGAAGACGATGGATTCTGTAACAAAAGATCATCTAAAGGATACGATTGACATGCTTTTTGAAGAGGCAAGAAAAGTAATAAAAAAGTCTATTTCAGATGATTTTGATTCTCTTGTATCACGTAGAAAATCAAGGAAGAGGAAGGATCAGGAATAGACAGCAGGATGATTCCAAAGACCTTAATATGAAAGGAGATTAAAAAATGATTAACTATGATGCAATCGAAGGATTGGAAGAGAAGACCTTCTGGAAGCATTTTGCTGATATTTCAGTGATTCCAAGAGGATCTGGAGTGCCATCAAATCAAATAGGCATTAGCAACTATATTTTCTCCTTCATACGGAAGCTGGGTCTTGAGGTTTATCAGGATGAGCATCTTAATGTGGTTGCAAGAAAACCTGCAGCGAAAGGCTACGAGGAAGAACCACCGGTAATGCTTCAGGCGCATCTGGATATGGTGTGTGAAAAGGAGCTTTACACTAATCATGATTTTAAAAGGGACCCAATAAGATTAATAAGGGAAGGCGATACCATCATGGCGGATGGTACGACTCTTGGAGCAGATGATGGGATTGGAGTGGCATTTATAATGTCAATTCTTGAAGATCAGAGTCTTAAGCATCCTGAGATTGAGGCAGTATTTACCACAGATGAAGAGACTGACATGGGAGGAGCCTTTAATCTGGATTACTCAAAAATAAAGAGCAGGCTTATTCTAAATCTTGATGCTGAGGCAATCGGGGTTTGTGGTTCTGGGGAGCTCGAGTTAGAGATGAGTATTCCCATCAAAAGAGAACCTGTTATGAAGAAATCTGAAGTATGCAGAATAAAAATTGGAGGTCTTAAAGGTGGACACTCCGGGATGAATTCCATGGATGAAAGAGGCAATGCAATTCTTATACTGACAAGATTGATTCTTGCATTGCAGAATAAGGTTGATTTCAGATTGGCTGATATTATAGGTGGACAAGGAATGTCATCTGCATTTGCCAGAAATTCAACCTGTGTTATATCTTATCCAGCTGTTGCAAGAGATGATGTCACAAGAATTTTGGATGAAGAGTTTGCAGTTATAAAAAAAGAGATGGAAAGAAGAGATCCCTCAGTTAAAATGGACTTGGTCTTTGAAGTTGAGGTTTATGATAATGTAATTGATGAGAAGTCACAGAACAAATTGCTGGACCTTCTAACAATTCTCCCGGATGGCTTGTTCTCTCTAAATAGGGAGTTTCTCGGAGCAATGGAGTCCGCAACAAATATAGGAGTAATTGAAACAAATGAAAACAGGGTATTTGTAACAATGCTTATCAGAAGTTTTCTTCCAGGCAAGAAGTACTTTCTACTCCGAAAGGCAGTTAGATTATGTGAGCTGCTGGGAGTAGAACACAGTATTGGGAGAGACCTTCCACATTGGGAGTACAATGTAAGTGAAAAACTTATGAAAATACTAAATGATGTATACCCGAATACAGAGTTCCATGCAAGTCAGGCTACTCTTGAGGCTGGAATTTTCAACATGAATATTCCAGAGTCAACTGTAATATCCCTTGGATCTCCCTACTACGAAGCACATTCACCCAGCGAGTACCTTTCAATAGCTGAAACAGAAGACTACTGGGAAATGCTTATAAGTTTCCTTGAAAAACTGAAAAATGATGAATAGCATAAGTATTTGCTTGAAATAAAAGGAGATAGATAAATGTTTGGAAAGAAGACACCTTGGTTGCTTGTTCTCGCGTGGATGGCTATCATATTTTACCTTAGCAGTCAGCAGGCTGCTGATTCAAATCAACTGAGTACAGGTATTACAAAAATTATTGTTGATTTGATTTCAGGAGTATTTCCTGGATTGGCACCACAGGTCCAGTGGCTCAATCATATTGTAAGAAAGAATGCTCATTTTATTGCATATTTCATTTTGGGGCTGTTGCAAATAAATGCATTATATGTAAATGGACTTGGAGGCAGGAAGGCATTTATTACTGCGCTTGCGATATGCTTTTTATATGCAGTATCAGATGAGTTTCATCAGACTTTTGTTCCAGGTAGAAGCGGTGAGCTGAGGGATGTCATTATAGATAGCATGGGGTCTTTAACGGCAATAGGCATATATACGATTGGAAGAGTGAAGTTTAGGAAATCCAACATATAGGGGGAATTAGCCATGGGCATTTATGAAAGTCCGCAGTATGAGGTTGTTAAGGAATATGGAGACATTGAAATCAGGAAGTACGAATCATACAATCTTGTAACCTATGAGAATCCCGATGATCGTACCTCAAACGAGGGTTTTTCAAATCTGTTTTTATATATTTCGAAAGGAAATGAAAGAGAAGAAAAAATCAGTATGACCGTTCCTGTAATCGATGAGAAGAAATCAGGAATTAAAACCATGTCTTTTGTTGTACCCTCAAAATTCAATCAGGATGAAATTCCCTTGCCAAATAGTGATTTTCTAAGTATAAAAACAATTAAAAAAGGATATTTTGCAGTTATAAGATTCAGGGGCAATCCTACAGAGAAGAAGATAATGGACAATGAGGAGAAGCTCAAAAAATTTATCGAGGACAAGGGATACAAAGTGTTGTCCAATTATTACAATGCTTTTTACGATCCACCATTTCAGCTGCCCTTTATAAAGAAGAGTGAAATAATGGTTAGAATAGAGTATACGGTTTAATAGAACTGAATAAGCGAATCATGGCCTGCTAAGGATAGCAGGTCTTTTTATGTGATTAGGTTTTCTTATGAGAAAAATAGGCTAATAGAAAAATCTAATAACCCTTTATTGACATAAACTCAAATGATAGTATTGATTAGGACATGAATAACTGATTACAAAAAGGAGAGGAATTAGATGAGTAAAAAAGCATTAATTGTATTATTTGTTGTAGGAGTTATGATATTTGCATTTACTGGGTGTTCAACTACTGAAGAACCCGTAGAACCAGCAGAGACACCAGAGGTAGAAGAACCAGCTGAAGAGCCAGCAGAAGAAGTGTCAGAGCTTGAGGATAAGGTTGTAATTTATTCAACACATGGTGAAGACATGATTGAAATGGTTGCAGAAGCTTTCCAGGAAGAGACAGGAGTCCAGGTTGAGTATATAAATCTTAAAGGAGAGCTGGCAGAAAGAGTTGAGGCTGAGAAGGATAATCCCCAGGCCGATGTAATGTTTGGAGGAGCATCAAATCTTTTTATGGACCTTAAGGGTAAGGACCTTTTTGAACCTTTTAACCCTGAATGGGCTGATGAACTTGACCCAATGTTCAAGGATTCAGAAAATCATTGGTTTGGAACTATCCAGACACCTGTTGCATTATTCTATAACACAGATTTGGTTCAACCTGAAGATTTACCAAATGACTGGTATGATCTGACAGATTCTAAATATGAAGGGAAACTCATCTTCAGAAACGCACTTTCATCATCTGCAAGGGTTATGTATTCTGCTTTGATTCAACAGCATGAAAAAAATTCCTCAATAGAAGAGGGTTGGGAGTTTATGAGAGCACTTGATAAAAATACCAAGCAGTATTTTGACAGTGGCTCACTTATGATGCAGGCAATAGGAAGAGAGGAAGCCAGCATAAGCTTTTCAACGCTTAACGATGTAATAGACAACAAGCTGAACAACAATTTACCTATAGAAATAATCCAGCTAGAAAGTGGTTATCCTGTAATAACAGATGGAATAGCAGCAATAAAGAATTCTCCACACCCTGAAGCAGCAAAGGCATTTGTAGAATTTGCGGGAAGTGCAGAGATTCAAAGCATGCTGGCAAATGAGTTTAACCGTTTGCCAACACACCCCGGGGCACTTGCAACTTCTCCAGAGTGGATGGATGAAATAACATTTGAAGCAATGGATGTTGACTGGGTCGATTTATCAGAAAAGCAATCTGAATGGATGCAGAAATGGGATACAGAAATCAAGGATACAGGAAAAGATGTGAATTAAATGAAAAACCTGATTAAGCTGGTTTTACTGGCTGTTTTGGGAGTTTTCGTATTATATCCGTCAGTTAGAACACTTCTGGTCAGCTTGCAAACTGACCAGGGGTTTTCACTAGAAAATTATGAATATATATTTAGTACAGCAGGATCCCTGGTAGCTATAAAAAACACTTTGATTATGGGTGCATTTACGGTTTTAATCTGTGGTTTTATTGGGACCTTTCTTGCATTTTTTGTACATTATTTTGATTTTCCCTTTAAGAAACTGCTGGATCGGGTCTTGCTTTTGCCATTGGTAGTTCCAGGACTTATCATAGTATTTGCATTTGTTCAGCTTTATGGGGAAAGTGGTATGGTTACCAAGACCATTCAGAATGCATTTGGACTGGAAGGATTGCCGTATACATTTATGGGACTCCCAGGAATACTTATGGTTCATGCATATACTCAATACATTTACTTTTACATGAATGTATCTGTAGCTGTAAAAGAGCTTGATAGATCAGTTATTGAAGCGGCTATGAATCTTGGAGCATCACCTGTGAGAGTTTTTTGGACTATTGTTTTACCATTCATATCTCCGGCTCTAATAAGTTCAGGAATATTGACATTTATGACTGGGATCGGTTCGTTCTCTGCTCCTAATATTATAGGCGGAGGATTTAAAGTTTTAACGACCCAGATACTTCTTGCCAAGGCA
This sequence comes from Gudongella sp. DL1XJH-153, assembly GCF_049310905.1. Taxonomy (NCBI): domain Bacteria; kingdom Bacillati; phylum Bacillota; class Tissierellia; order Tissierellales; family Tissierellaceae; genus Gudongella; species Gudongella sp. DL1XJH-153. Next base: position 36,024 of record NZ_JBMEMN010000002.1, on the reverse strand, counting down.
AATTTATATATGGATCTTGCTGCAGCCCAGGTAGTAGTCCTTTCATTGTTTGCAATAAGCTACATGCTGATTGCAAGATATTATGAAAGAAAGGTTTCATTTCAGGCAGGTACAAGAGAACATTTGATTCAACCAGTTAGGATAAAGAACAGTATTGTGAAAGTCATTATGTCAGCATTAGCAATTGGAATAATAATTATGATTTTTCTTCCCATAGTAACAATAATTGTATTATCATTTGTGAAGCCAGGATCCTGGATGATAGAGATTTTTCCAAGAGAGTTCAGTTTTGATAATTATATAAGGATTTTCACAAGGAGCAGAAGTTTAGCTCCATTTATGAACAGTCTAAGAATGGCTTTGATTGCGGCATTTGCAGCAATTGTGATTGCCATTCCAGCAGCATACACCGTAACCAAGACAAAAACCAGATTGAAACCGCTTTTGGAAATATTATTGATGCTGCCATTTGCATTGCCAGCCAGTGCCATAGCTATCAATATGATTAACGGATTCAGTTCAGTTCTACTGGGAAAATGGATAATGCTTCCGCTTGCTTATTTTATTAGCATGTTGCCCATGGCTGTCCGTTCTGTTACAATCTCTTACCAGCGACTAAAGGATCAGTATGGAGAAGCATCTATGAACTTAGGTGCAAATAGAATTACTACTTTTTTAAAAGTTACTCTTCCTTTGGTTTCTCCAGGGATATGGTCAGGATTTTTACTAGTGTTCATAAGAAGTTTGGGCGAATATACTATTTCAGCCTTTCTTTATACTGCTGCCAATAGACCTATATCAATAGCAATGGTGAACAGTGTATTTGAGTTTCAGATTGGATTGGCGATGGCTTATGGAGCTTTGGTTTTACTCTTGACTGCCATAGGTTCATCGATATTAAAAAGACTGCAGGGAAATGTTGAATAGATGAGGTGTAAAATGAGAATTCAGTTTCATACAGATACTGTAAAAAAAAGCAATGAGGATATATATGGCCTTACAAAAAGAGGTGCATTTGTTATTGATGGTGCCTCTGCACTAACAAAGAGAAGCTATGTTCCTGATGGAAATGATGTCAGCTGGATGGTTCAGTGGTGGAGAGATTATCTGGATGATTATTTGGACGATACCACTTACACCATTCAAGAAATCATGAAGGAAGGCATTGAAAAATTTAACAGAGAATACGGAAAGTTTGTAGATCTCAATACTCTGCAACCACACGAACAGTTATCAGCAGGAATAGCAATCATTAGAAAGAACGGTGATATTTTAGAATCTTACGTTCTTGGAGATGTTGAAATATCTGTTGAGGACAAATCGGGAGATTGTAAAATCGTTACAGATGAGGCTTTAAAAGGACTTGATTCTGAGGTAGTCGAACTGATGAGAAGAAATCATCAAAGAGAGAGACAATTGGTATTCAAGGGTTTTACAGAGGAAGAGATGGATATACTTATAAGGAACAGAAAAAAGATGAATATTCCTGGAGGCTATTTTATTCTAGGACATAGCATAGAGGCAGTTGATATGGGAATATATAGGAAATTCCAGATAGATGAGGTTGAAAGGTGCCTTCTTTCAACTGATGGAATAGTACCCTTGAATTATAAATATAGCAGAAGAAATCTGCTGGATCGAATTCGAGCAAAAGGGGTCAGGGAAGTAATCCGCGAACTAAGGGGCTTGGAGGAATCCGACAGAGAGAAAAGAACGATTGGACGTTTAAAGACTCATGATGATGTCACAGTTGTATATTTGGATTTTGGACTTCAGTCCTGATAAGGGCAGGTGATAGATATGGATATTAGAATTGATTCAATCACACATCATTATGGCACAAATCGGGTACTTGATGATGTAAGTCTATTGGCAGAACATGGACAACTTGTAGCTTTGCTTGGACCATCAGGATGTGGTAAAACAACATTGCTGAGACTTATTTCAGGTTTGCTGCAGGTTGAAAAAGGAGCGATTCATTTCGGAGATCTTAATGTTACAGAAATGGATCCAAGAAAAAGGAATGCAGTTATGGTATTTCAAAGCTATGCTCTATTTCCACATTTAACTGTAGGTGAAAATATAGCATATGGGTTAAAGGTAAGAGGATTTTCGAAAGAAGACAGAAAAAAAAGAATCATGGACATACTGCAGACAGTTGAACTTGAAGGATATGAGGATAGAAGGATAAGCCAGTTGAGTGGAGGGCAGCAGCAGAGAGTAGCTCTTGCAAGAGCTTTGATAGTGCAACCAGATGCACTTCTGTTCGATGAACCATTAAGCAATCTGGATGAGAAGCTAAGAGTATCCATGAGACAAGAAATAAGAAGGATTCAAAAGAAAGCAGATATTACTGGTATATATGTAACACATGACCAGGAGGAGGCCATGTCAATTGCTGACATGATAGTGATTATGAACTCGGGGGTAATCCAGCAGATTGGACCACCAAGGGAGGTTTATGAAAACCCGGTAAACAAGTTTGTAGCTGAGTTTATGGGAGAGTGTAATTTCATAGAATATGCTGATGATACTTATATGGTAAGACCAGATGGCATAATACCATCAAAGGATGGAGAATATTCGGGGATTGTGGAATGGGTCGAATATCTGGGAAGCATTACCAGATTAAGTTTGCAGTGGCATCGTAGAAATCTGATTATGGATGTTCCATCAATAATATTTGGGGAATCAATCCCTATGGAGGGACAAGAGCTTGGTTTTGATATTAAACTGCAGAATGCAGTAATCATGAATGACTAACATGGAGCCGATTGGCTCCTTTTTTGTGTAAAGAAGTAAAACTAAAGGGTATAAGTGAAATAGAGGAAAAAAGGGGGTAAATTGATGACATTGATTAATGACACTATAAAAAAACAATTGGAACACAGAACCATTAGAGAATTTAAAAAGCAATCGGTTCCAGAGGAAATATTTGACACACTGATGCATGTTGCACAGAGGACTGCCACATCAAATGGGATGCAGACTTATTCGATAATGAGGATAACTGACCAGGCAAAGAAGGATGAAATATCAACTGTTTGCAGACAGGAATATGTAGCAAGGGCACCGGAGCTTCTGATTTTTATTGTAGACCAGTTCAGAAATGCAAAGATTGCTGAACAAAAGGGAGTGGAGTCAGTAAATGCAAGAGATATGGACAAGTTCTTTCAGGGTTTTACTGATTCGGCCATTGCTGCCCAGAACCTTGTAGTAGCGGCAGAATCCTTGGGGTTGGGGGTAAATTATCTTGGTAGCATCCTAAATGATGCTGAAAAGATGTGTGATATATTGGGATTGCCTGAACTGACATTTCCTGTTGTAGGACTAAGCTTCGGTTATCCAAACCAGGATCCGCAAGTCAAGCCAAGAATGGACATGAGTTTAAGAGTGTTTGAAAACACTTATCAGGTCCACGAGGATTACCTAAGTGAGCTAAAGGATTATGATAAAGAGATGCAAACCTATTATGACCTTAGAAATGCAAACAAGAGAGTGGATAGCTTCACTGATCAGGTGGCTGCAAAAACAATGAGTGTAATAGATAAAAGACAGCTGCTGGTGAATCTAATAAGAAAGCAAGGTTTTGAATTGATGATTGAAGAAGAATAGAATTTTATAGCTCCTCCATGTTTAGTTATGGGTATAAATATCTTAAAGTAAAACATGGGGGAGTTTATATGTCTAAAAATAAATTTAAGAGTACTATCATAGTGTTGCTAGCATTGACGATGATTCTGTCATCCTGTGCTCCTGCAATTGTTGAAGAGGAAGAGAGTGATAAAATAAGCCTGACACCGGACTATTCAAATAGCAGATACAAGGAGATCTATCTTGCTGGCGGCTGTTTTTGGGGAGTTGAGGCATATTTCGAGAGAATAATTGGAGTGGAATATACAAACGTAGGTTATGCAAATGGAGAGTCAGATACAACAAACTATAATTTAATAGAAGAAACAGGACATGCTGAGACAATTTACCTGGTTTATGATCCTGAAATTATAAGTCTCCAAAGTATACTAACCTACTTTTATGGTATAATTGAACCTACAAGTGTCAATAAACAGGGAAATGATGTTGGTACTCAGTACAGATCAGGAATATATTATGTAGATGATGATGACCTGGATGTAATTCAGACTGTCACAGAAAAAGAGCAGGAAAAATATTCAGGGCCCATAGCAACAGAAATTCAGAAGCTCCAAAATTACGTTTTAGCAGAAGACTATCACCAGGACTACTTGTATAAGAATCCCAACGGTTATTGTCATGTTGATTTAAGTAATATTCCATCTGAAAGACCATCCATAAGAGCTTCAGATTATCCTAAGCCAAGTGATGATGAAATCAGGGAGAAGCTGACTGATCTTCAATACAGCATAACCCAGGAGGGCGCAACTGAAACGGCTTTTCAGAACCCATTCTGGAACAATCATGATGAAGGACTTTATGTTGATATTGTAACGGGTGAACCCTTGTTTCTATCAAGGGATAAATTTGATTCAGGCTCAGGCTGGCCAAGCTTTACAAGACCAATTGACTGGAATGTTATTACACTGCACTTGGATGCAACCATGGGTATGGAAAGAATCGAAGTAAAAAGCAGAACTGGGGACACCCATTTGGGACATGTATTTAATGATGGCCCTGCTGAGGAAGGTGGACTTAGGTTTTGTATAAATAGTGGTGCATTGGATTTTATCTACCTTGAAGAGATGGAGCAGAATGGATACGGAAAATATTTGATGTACTTTCAATGATGAGGAGGAGAATAATTGATAAAGATCATGGCAGATTCAACCTGTGATTTATCACAGGAAATAATCGATAAGTACAACATTGGAGTGGCACCACTGAATATTGAGATTGGAGAAAAAACCTATCAGGATAAAATTGATATAACTCCTGACAGATTTTATGAGATGCTGCCAACGCTCCAGGAATTGCCAAGCACATCGATGCCCAGTCCTGAAGAGTACCTGAGCATAATCGACGAAGCTATTCCACAAGGGTATGACGAGTTTTTGATTATATGCATGTCTAGCGGTACAAGTGGATCATATCAATCAGCAGAGATTGCAAAGGGATATTTTTATGACAGAAATCCCGATGCCAAAATAAGAATTCATGTAGTGGATTCCTTATCAATGAGCCATGGAAGCGGATGGCTTATTATGAAATCTTCTCAGCTGATCCAGGAAGGTTATGATTTTGACCAACTTGTTCGGTTCAGCGAGGACAACAAGAAAAGGGTCAAGCATTTTCTGTGCGTAGATGACTTAAACAATCTTATAAAAAGTGGAAGATTGTCAAATTCCAGCGCATTTATTGGAAAACTGCTTAGGGTTAAACCCATTATGACCATGAAAAAAGGAAAAGGCGCTATTGTTGCCAAAGAACGAGGCTGGAACAAGGTTTTAAGGTATTATACTAGTGAATTTATGAAAAGGATTGATAGGGAGAATACAAATTTTATTATAATTGGCTACACATCAGATATTCATATTGCCAATGCTCTGAGAGACAAGGTAATCCAGGACACTGATTTTAAAGGCGAGATATACATTATGCAGATGGGAGTTGCCGTGGGTACACATGTTGGGCTTGGTGGACTATCAATGTTCTTTATGGAAAACAATTGAAGAAATTTAAGGGTGTATTAGGTTTACGCCCTTTTTCTGTTTAAAATTATGTGTATAATAGACATATATACAAAATTTTGGGGGTGTTTTGATGAAATTTGTTACATTTAAGCTAAGAGATAAGGAGTATCCAGGTGTATTGGACAAGGAAGAAAAATCTGTTTACAGCTTGGATAAGATATTTGGAGTTGGAAGATTTAAAACACTGGTTGATTTTATTGGAGATTCAAAGGAAGAACATATAAGTAAAATAGAGGCTACATTAGAGGAAAAATCAATCAAGGCCATACCGCTTGATGAAGTCAGCATATTGTCGCCTATAACCAAGCCGGTTCACGACATAATCTGTGTAGGTGTAAATTACGCTGATCACTTGAAGGAATCTCAGGCGGCAATAAAGGATGGCAATCTAGAAAAGGTGACCAAGCCTGTATATTTCTCAAAGAGGACAACCAGAATAGTAGGTCCTGATGAGAATATAGAGGCTGAAATTGAGCTTGATGAGGAGTTTGATTACGAGGTCGAGCTTGCCGTAATAATCGGTAAAGCTGGTAAAGATATAGCTTTGGATAAGGTTGAGGATCATATCTTCGGGTATTCCATATTCAACGATCTATCCTCAAGAAGACTTCAGAGAGATCATATACAGTGGTACAAGGGTAAAAGCCTGGATGGGTATTCTGTTATGGGTCCTGTAGTGCTTCATAAATCACAACTACCATTTCCTATGGAAGTTGATGTTATATCAAAGGTTAATGATGAAATAAGACAAAACTCAAATACCAGAATGCTTATAAATGACATAGCGACATTGATTTCAGACTTTTCAAAGGGAATAACCCTGGAGCCTGGGGACATAATTGCGACTGGAACTCCTGCCGGAGTTGGAATGGCATTAAATCCTCCTAGATACATGGTCAAAGGGGATGTGGTCCAATGTGAAATTCCCGAAATTGGAGTTCTAAGGAATAAGATTATCTAGCGGTATCGGAGGGGTTTGATGGACTTAAAGACCGTAGGAATCATTTTGGAAATTCTTGCGCCAATATCTATGATTGCTGATAAAAATGGGGATATACTTTGGAAAAGCACTTCAATGGAAGGGCTTATTTCCAGTGGATTAAAAAGCATTACTGAAATTCTTGGAGTTAATATAGATAAACTAAGGATGATTTCAGATAAAGTTGAGATGAATGTTGTTATGGACAAAAATAATTACCTGGCGCTGCTTTTTAAGACTGAGTCAATGTATATTATTGAATTAAGGGAGCTTGGAGATTACAATGATCCAGAGGTTAAAGCTGAAAGTTTGTTGCAGGTTGTTGAGAATCTCTATGATGGAGTTCTTCTTAGTGACAAAAATGGGCGGGTAATGATTTACAACAAGGCGATGGAAGAACTGGAAAAAAGAAAAGCTGAGGATATGATTGGAAAATTCATCTGGGATGCATATGGATACAGTGACAAGAATAAATCTGAGCATATGGAAGTGCTTGAAAGCGGAAAGGCAATTATAAACAAATATGCTGCCCACGCATACAACAAAGGCAAGCCGGTTTATAAATCGTATTCAACCATTCCAATAAAGCATGGTGAGTCTACTATAGGTGTGTTTTCAATAAGCAAGGATGAAACCAAGCTTCAGAACCTTCTCACTCAGATAATGGAACTGAAAAAGGAATCATATGGCCTTGAAGAAAGAGAAGGGACTTTCCTTAATGGGACAAGATTCACTTTTACGGATATAATTGGTTCAAGTGATGCAATCAGGAGAGTTATAAGAGAAGCTCAGGCAATTGCCTGGCTTGACAATAGCATACTCCTTGTTGGGGACACGGGTACAGGAAAAGAGGTATTTGCTCAAAGCATCCACAACTTCAGCAAAAGGAAGGCTCATCCCTTTATAGGCATAAACTGCTCTGCAATACCGGAGAATCTTCTTGAAAGCATCCTTTTCGGTGCAGTCAAGGGAGCGTATACGGGAGCGGTGGATTCACCGGGACTTTTTGAGGAAGCTGGTGAAGGTACCCTCTTCCTCGATGAAATTGACTCAATGCCAATTAATATGCAAACGAAGCTGCTGCGGGTGCTGCAGGAAAGAAATACCCGTAGAGTCGGAGGTAAAGACAGTTACCCGATCAAATGCCGTATAATAAGTGCCATGAATACTGATCCATATAAACTTATAGATGCAGAAAAACTGAGATTGGATCTGTTCTATAGGATTGCAGGATACAATCTATATATTCCTCCACTTAAAGATAGAGGTGATGATATTTTCCACATCAGCCATCACTATATCAAGAGATACAATCTGCTTATGGAAAAAATCATCTCCAGCATTGGAGAAGATTTGAAAAATATGATGAAAAGCTATCTATGGCCGGGAAACATAAGAGAGCTGGAGCACTTTATAGAAAATACCATGGTCAGATCAGGAGATGATGAAAAGATACTCAAGCTGGAAAATACTCCTGACTACATCCTTGAAGCCATGAAGTGGAGCGATTCAAACAAGGACAGGAGAGAGATTGCAACAGAAAACCTTCAAAATAGCTTGGATGGGCTGGAAAAAAGACTTGTAAGTGGAGCCCTTGAAAAAAATCTATGGAATGTTACTAAAACAGCCAAAGCCCTTGGAATCACAAGACAAAGCTTGATTTACAGAATGAGAAAATATGACATCAGCAGAAAATATGAAATTGATTGATTGAAAACAAAACATTGTGTTTTAAAATAAAACACACACAAATGACAAAAACAGGCAAAAGTGTTTTAAAAAGAAACATAGCTGCCTGTTTTTTTAATTTTCATAATAATGGGATGGGTATTTCAGACGGCCGTAAAGCTTCAAAAACTTGGCACATATATTGCAAGAATATTAAGGGTAAGAGGAGTATGAAGCAATATTGAAAGGAGGAGTTCCATGAAGGCATCATTGGTTATTGAAAACATAAAGACTTTGGTCACTGTTAGGGGAGGAGAAATGCCTCGAACCGGAAAAGCCCAGGGTCAGGCAGGTATAATTGAGAATGGAGTGGTTGCAGTAAAGGATGGGAAGATAATATTTGTAGGTGAGGGGGATTTACCTGAAGGAATTGAAATCAGCGAGGATACTGTAGTTATTGATGGTAGCGGAAAAACCGTCACTCCTGGGTTGATTGACTGTCACACTCACCTGGTTCACGGAGGAAGCAGGGAGAACGAGCTTGCAATGAAGCTTGAAGGCAAAGGATATCTTGAAATCCTGGCAGCGGGAGGTGGAATCCATTCCACAACAAAGGCAACTGAAAATGCTACTTCGCAGGAGCTATATGAGAAAGCCTGGAAAAGTCTCCAAACAATGTTGGGATTTGGAGTTACTACAGTGGAAGCTAAATCAGGCTATGGCATTGGAAGTTTTGAAACAGAACTGAAGCAGATTGAAGTTGCAAACAAGCTTAATCAGGATCACCCGGTTGATATTCTTCCAACATTTATGGGAGCCCATGCCATACCAGCTGCATACAAGGAAAACCCGGATCAGTTTGTAGATAAGCTGGTAAACGAAATGATTCCTCATATTGCAGAAAACAAATTGGCAAAATTCTGTGATGTATTTTGTGAAGAAGGAGTATTCAGCGTCGACCAGTCCAGAAGGATAATTCTTGCTGCAAAGAAGAATGGATTGATTCCAAAGATACATGCAGATGAAATAGTATCACTTGGTGGAGCTGAACTGGCAGCGGAAACCGGATGTATCTCGGCAGAACACCTAATAGGAGCCAGTGATCAGGGTATCAAGGATATGGCTGAGGCTGACACAATAGCAGTATTGCTTCCTGGTACCAGCTTCAATCTTCAAAAGAATGGTGCAAGGGCAAGAGACATGATCCAAGCTGGAGTTCCCGTGGCAGTATCCACAGACTACAATCCGGGAAGCTGTCCAAGTGAAAATCTTCAACTGATGATGACTCTGGCATCACTGACACTGAAGATGCTTCCCGAAGAGGTCATAACTGCAGTAACGTTAAATGCAGCGGCAGCCCTTGGGATATCAGACCATACAGGATCACTTGAAATAGGTAAAAATGCGGATATTGCAATCTTTGACGCTCCCAATCTTGACTATATGATATATCACTTCGGTATCAATCATACAGATAAGGTTGTAAAGGGTGGAAAAGTAGTATTTGAAAAATAAAGGAGGCTGTATTATGTGGAATAACAAAAATATCGGTGAGGCAATGGAAATAAAGCTGGATAATTATCTTCCAGAGTATCCTGAGTTTAGCAAATTTATCAGAAGAGCTCCAAAAAGGGAATTTACACTTACTCAGAAGGAGACAGAGGTTGCTCTTAAGAATGCTCTTAGATATGTTCCTGAAGATCTTCATGAAGAGCTGGCACCTGAGTTTCTTGATGAGCTTCTGACAATGGGAAGAATCTATGGTTACAGATTCAGACCGGATGAATTGATCTATGGAAAGCCAATTGATGAATACAAGGGTAAATGTATTGAAGGCAAGGCATTTCAGGTTATGATTGACAACAATCTCTCCTTTGATGTGGCACTCTATCCATATGAGCTTGTCACCTATGGTGAAACCGGACAGGTATTCCAGAACTGGATGCAGTACAGATTAACAATGAAGTATCTTGAAGAGCTGACTGACCAGCAGACACTGGTTCTTCAGTCGGGTCATCCACTGGGACTATTCAAGTCCCACAAGAACAGCCCAAGGGTTATAATCACAAATGCACTTATGATCGGAGCATTTGATGATCAGGAGCATTGGATCAAGGCTCAGGCAATGGGAGTTGCAAACTACGGGCAGATGACTGCAGGTGGATGGATGTATATCGGACCTCAGGGAATTGTACATGGAACATATAACACTATCCTAAATGCAGGAAGACTGAAGCTTGGTATTCCTGATGACAGGGATCTTGCGGGTCATATGTTTGTAAGCTCTGGACTTGGTGGAATGAGTGGTGCTCAGGGCAAGGCTGCCAAGATTGCAGGTGGTGTAGGGATAATTGCTGAGGTTGATATTTCAAGAATCAATACTAGGCTTGAGCAAGGCTGGATAGATGAATTTCATGAAGATCTTGGTGAGTTGTTCAATTCAGCTCACAAGGCAATGGAAGAGAAGAAGGCAACCGCTATTGCATATCATGGAAACATAATTGACCTACTTGAATATGCACTTGAAAATGACATCCACATTGAGCTACTTTCAGACCAGACTTCTTGTCATGCGGCCTATGATGGTGGCTATTGTCCACAGGGTCTTTCATTTGAAGAGAGAACAAAGATGCTACTTGAGGACAAGAAGGGATTTATCAAGGAAGTTGACAAGAGTCTAAAGCATCACTTCCATCTGATTCAGAAGCTTGCTGAGAGGGGAACATACTTCTTTGATTATGGAAACAGCTTTATGAAGGCTATTTACGATGCTGGAGTAATGGAAATATCAGCAAATGGAATTGACGATACAGACGGGTTTATCTTCCCGTCATATGTCGAGGATATTATGGGACCAATGCTGTTTGACTACGGATATGGACCATTCAGATGGGTTTGCCTAAGCGGCAGGCATGAGGATCTTACAAAGACCGACAAGGCTGCAATGGATTGTATAGATCCAGATAGAAGAGGACAGGACAGGGACAATTACAACTGGATCAGAGACGCTGAAAAGAACAAGCTTGTTGTTGGAACTCAGGCCAGAATACTGTACCAGGACGAAGTGGGAAGAACGGAGATTGCCTTAAAGTTCAATGAAATGGTCAGAAAGGGAGAAGTTGGACCGATTATGCTTGGAAGAGACCACCACGACGTATCTGGAACGGATTCACCATTTAGAGAGACTGCAAACATCAAGGATGGAAGCAATATCATGGCTGATATGGCAACTCACTGCTTCGCTGGAAATGCAGCAAGGGGAATGAGTCTGATTGCCCTTCACAATGGTGGAGGAGTAGGAATCGGAAAATCCATCAACGGTGGATTTGGAATGGTTCTTGATGGATCAGAAAGAGTTGACAATATCCTTAAGCTTGCAATGCCATGGGATGTAATAAGTGGAGTGGCAAGAAGGGCATGGGCAAGAAACGACAACTCACTAGATACAATCATTGAGTTCAATAAGAACAACAAGGACACCGATCATATTACACTGCCATATGTGGCTGATGATAATCTTGTCAAGAATCTTGTTGAAAAGAAGTACAAGTAAGGCCGATAAACTATAGTAGGCACAATAAAAGCTGACCAGATGGTCAGCTTTTATTGTGGTTTTCAAGAAAATATGCAAGTGATGATCTTACAAGTGCTCGTTCATAAGGGTCATCAGATTGAATTGAAAGATTTTCAGGATCCTTGGAGATTAGTTCTCTAAGGAAGTATATAAGCTGCTTGCTATAAAGTGTCATACAGCCAATTGGATCAACACCAGGCCAGGCGTTACAGCTTACAACAGTTCTTCTGTGGGTTGTATCCACTCCTTCTGGAATGCTATCATAGGCAGGATCCTCAGGACCAAAGACCAGTTGATCCAGAGTGCCAGTTGGAATGCCTTCAATTCCCTTTACCTGAATAGGAGAAATATCTGTATTGTATGGATCTGCCGATAGATCCAGTATTATTCCATGAGATGGCATTTCTTCAAGCCAGCTATTTTCAATTATGTATTGGGTAGGGTCTCTTCTCCTGCTGGCATCTACAAGTATATCCATGAAATTGAGCTGTTCCTTAAGGATTTTAGGATTTTCAGTTATACTTCTGGGATAAAGATTTATTATCATTCCCGGTGTTTCTGATTCATTATTCAGGAAAAAATGGTCACTATAATATTTAAGAGCCTTTGCAGCCTCAAGACCAACTGCACCAAAACCCAGTATTCCTGCATAAATAGGTCTGTTACCAGGGATTTTAAAGTGGTCCGTCTTTTTCTTTAGCTCATTGAATGCTACTTCAACTCCTGAATAGGAAGTTCCACTGTAATTTACAACCATTCTCCTGTTCCAGTCATCTTCTATACCGTCCATTGAAAATGGAATTATTTGAAGTTCCTGGAGAAGGTTGTTTCTGCTTTCGCGGGTATCGTAGTGGAGCATTGAAAATATTACTGCGCCGGGTTTCATCCATTTTAGTTCATCTTCTTCAGGTGTTCTCAACACAACGACCATATCTGCATTAAAAACTTCCCTTCTTGGAAGGATTTTGATCCTATCATTGGCTAGAAGATAGTCATTGATTCCAAATCCCATTCCTATTCCGTAGTCCTCTTCGACTAGAATTTCTATATCTTGATTCAATTGGAGCAATCTGAAAAGCAGGGGTACAAAATCCCTTCTCTCACTTTCTTCCTTATTCATCCTTGGAAATCCGATAGAATGTATCTTCATTTAGTCACCGTCCTTTAGGGTATTTCCTATATCATACCTAAACTGCTCCGTAATGGCAACTTTTGTGAAGGTAAATATTCCACAATAACCTGTAAAATCATACGTGAATCTGATAATATTAAGATAGCAGAAAATGCTAATATATTACGGGAGGTACATATGAGTATATTTGAAATACTTATGCTGCTGTGTTTTGGTGCAGCTTGGCCATTTGCAATCTACAAGTCATATACATCCAGGTCAATAAAAGGTAAGAGCCCAATATTTCTTCTGGTTCTTATGAGTGGGTATGTTTTCGGGATAATGAATAAGCTTTTTCATCAGTACGACAATGTAATTTACTTGTATATGTTGAATCTGAGCATGATTGCCACTGATTTTGGGTTATATATAAGGAATAAGAGAATTGGGGAAGAGAGCTAAGGCAATTCACAATTCTCAATGCACGATTCATACCCCCTCGATGAATTCCAACAAAATCACAGATTTTGAGGAAGTCTATCGCCGGGCACTTCGCAATTGAAAAGATTTTTCTTATATTCTTCGAAATCCTTGGCAACGATTTTACTTCGGACCGCTCATACCCCCTCGATGAATTCCAGAAAAATCAAAGATTTTTAGGAATTCTATCGCCGGGCACAAGCGGTTAAAACCTTGGCCAAGTAATGTCCTCAAAAAATGTTCCCATCGGATTTCTTGAGTAATTGTCATGTCGAGAGTAGTCGAGACATCTCTAATCCTTTTAAAACGAAGTCTTATCCTCTGGATCAAAAATAAGCAAGGAAAGTAATGAAGACAGGGGGAAGACAGGGGGACGTTTCATCTGTCTTTAATTTTAAACTAAAATTATGGAGGTGTTGTAAAATGAAAATAGTTGTGCTTGATGGATATACACTGAATCCTGGGGACTTGTCCTGGGAGGGAATTTCTCAATTCGGTGAGCTTACAGTATACGACAGAACGGCATACAAACCAGGAGGGGAGGACCTGGTTGTTGAAAGGGCAAAGGATGCCGATGCGATTCTTCTTAACAAGACACTTCTGACCCGTGAGATGATAGATAGACTTCCGAAATTGAAGTATGTAGGAGTACTGGCAACGGGCTACAATATCGTGGATATTGAAGCAGCCAAAGAAAATGGAATTGTAGTAACCAATGTTCCAACCTATGGAACTACAGCTGTTGCACAGATGATATTTGCATTGCTTTTGGAGCTTTGTCATCATGTGGGAGAACACAGCAAGGCTGTCTTTGACGGAGAATGGGTCGAAAATCCAGACTGGTCATTCTGGAACTACCCTCTGGTGGAATTAGCCGGTAAAACAATGGGGATTATAGGTTACGGTCGAATCGGCAGTAATGTAGGGAAAATTGCCCAGGCTTTAGGCATGAAAGTCCTTGCAATGGCAAGTAGTCCAAAGCCTGAACTAGAGACAGAGGATCTAAGATTTGCATCACTGGATGAAATTCTGGAACAGTCAGATGTAATAAGCCTCCATGTACCCCTTTTTGAATCCACAGAAGGTATGATAAATAAGGATTCAATAGAAAAAATGAAGAAAAACGTTATGATAATCAATACATCAAGAGGACCTTTGATAGTTGAGAAAGATCTTGCAGAAGCATTGAACAGTGGAAGGATTGCAGGAGTAGCTCTTGATGTGGTATCTTCTGAACCGATCAATGAGGATAACCCACTTCTAAAGGCAGAGAACTGTATTATAACACCACATATTGCATGGGCTCCGAAGGAGTCTAGAAAGAGACTGATGGATGTTGCAGTTGATAATCTGGAGAAGTTCATCCAAAGGAATCCAATAAATATAGTGAATGATTAAAAAGGTGCTGATGGGTATTATTGCCCATTCAGCACCTTTCTGTAATAATCAGTATCCAGCATCCACGCTGAATAAAGGAATTTCGAATCGATATAATCTGAAACGGATTCTCTGTATTTTGTCTTTTGATCCTCACTGGCATTTGCGAAATCTCCTGAAGGTAGGAAATCACCAGTTTCTGAATTAAAACTACCTTTGTCAGTGATAAAGCTTCTGTTTGAAAAAATTGCAAGAGGTGGCTTGTCTGAGAACACATCTCTCCCCATCAGAAGTCTGGAGTCAAATTGAAGTCCCATAAGGTTTGAAATAGTGGGCAAAATGTCAAGACTTGATGTAGGTGCCTCAATAATCTGTGGTTCCATATCTTTTACATAAAGAATAAATGTATTTTCATAGAGCTCAAAGTTAGTTTCAATCTCATTTCCTGACAGTTCAGCCAATTCTTCAAGAGTCAGTCCGTACGGATAATGATCTGAGCTCATGGCAATTAGTGTTTTATTTGCAACTCCTTCATGTTCAAGCTGGGAGAGAAGATATTCGAGTGCCCTGTCGAGCTCAATCTGAGTTGCAAGATATGCCTTTACGTTGTCTGAGTAGGGAAGAGATTCCACCAAAGCTCTGTTCTTATCAGCAATATCATTCTCACCGAATCTATATCTAAAATGCCCACTTACGGTCATGTAATAGGTATGGAATCTATCACTATTGATATACTCAGGAATAGTTTTTTCCATCATCTGAACATCAGATTCTGGCCATGAATTATCGAGTTGGAGACCATTTCCTACACCTTTGTACTCATATCCCATATTAGTATGTGTAAACTGCCTCTCATAGTAAGTATAGGTGTGATTGTGATAGGCCATAGTTTTATACCCTAGGGTATTTAATTGAGTGCCCAATGAAAATGGAATCAAATTGTTTTTTGACTTAGAAAAACTCCATATACCAGGCTTTGGAAGCAGTCCTGTAGTAGCAACATATTCTCCGTCTGTTGTGCTCACACCCCATATTGGGGTGTAGAAATTTTTAAAATTAAATCCTTCATTAACCATTTTGTATAATGTTGGAGTGATATCCTCTCTTACAGCTAGGTGCGAAAAACTTTCAGCAGTAATAAATACAAGGTTGTAGTCCTTAAAAATTCCTGTATACTGATTTTTCATCGATGGCTCAATAATATGAAAGTAATTGTGAAGAGCTGATGTCTTTTCATCATGCTGCTTAACTGCAATTGCGCTGAAATCTATGTCCATTATATTGTAGAGATCCTTTAATCCCTCATAAGGCTTGTTTTTAACAAAATCCTTATCTTTGGAAGTCAGTTCAATGTATTTTTTGATATCATCCTCACTGGGGATGCTTCTGGGTTTCCAATCGGACAGCTGTCTCTTTATATCAAGTCTAATATAGGTAAGAAGACCTAAATTTTCAACGGAGAACTCAGGCTGATGGATATTGTAGTAGAGATTGTATGGTGAGTTTACATCCCTCTTGCCATTATGAACAATCTGGAGTCCGATAATATGAAATATAACTCCAAGAACAATCAAAAATGCTTTTATGGAATTATAGGAATTAAAATCCAAAAGATCAATTTTTAGCATAATCATGTAGGCAGGTAGTGGAAGAAAAGCAATCAAAACTGAAATCAGATTGTTGCGTACAGTACTTACTGCAATCCCAGTAAACTCCAACACATCTCCCGCATTTCCAACGGAATAAGTTATGTAGAAAGTACGAAAAACCTTGTAGTACACCAGTTGGGATGCAAAAATCAGGCAAAGGAGTAGTATCAGAATTGCCCCGAGGAACATGTTGATATTGGGTGCGAAGAATGTTGAAATCGAATAAAGAATCGAAGCAAAAAAGACTCCAAAAATTACAGACAGAAGCTGTCCCTTGGATATAAGAGTTTCCCTGAATTGAAGTCGAATATATGATTCAAGAAAGATTATTGTTGTTAGATAGAAAAGAAACAGGTAATATGTATTCATAATAAACCTCATTTATATTTGCTTTTAACAATAGTATACCACTTCAGATAAGACTTTGAATAATTTTTGGAAGTTTCCATATAATAGGGTATAAAGAAAATGGATGCTTATAAGAGGAACTAAGGAGGAGGTAATTGTTTTGGCTAAGCAAACTATAATGGTAAATGAGCTTACCAACGGAGTTTTGGATCCAAATGAACCCATGCTGGGTCCTGTCAGAGACGGAGGCGTAATTATCGCCAATACAGCTCCAGGCTGCTGGGGACCAATGATAACACCAGCTCTAAGGGGTGGGCATGAGGTTACAAAGCCAGTATATGTAGAAGGAGCACAGGTGGGAGATGCAATAGCTGTATATATAAAGTCCGTGGTGGTGACATCATCAGTTGTGGCATCGGGTAATGAATTTACAGTACCTGAAAACTTTGATGGCGACCCCTTTGTTGCGGGAAAATGTCCTCATTGCGGGGCAAAACATCCAGATACTGTGTTGGAGGGAATCGGAGATGCATCAGTAAGATGTGCCCATTGTGGAGCTGAAATCGCACCGTTTAAATTTACCCATGGCTATACGATGGCTTTTGACGAAAAGAAGACCATTGGACTGACCCTTACTAAGGAAAAGGCAGAGGAGATGGCAAAAAATGCTAAGGAGGTAATGGCAATTCCGGATGAATCTATTCAGAATCCCATAGTAACCTTTGCTCCCCATGATATAGTCGGAAATATTTCAAGAATGAGACCCTTTATAGGTCAGTTGGGGACTACTCCTTCTGTGCCCATGCCTGATTCACATAATGCAGGAGACTTCGGAGCATTTCTTATTGGAGCTCCTCATGAGTATGCAATAGATAATGAGACTCTTCAAAAGAGCAAGACCGATGGACATATGGACGTCAATAGGGTAAGACAAGGCGCTGTAGTCATTTGTCCCGTCAAGGTGGATGGCGGAGGAATTTATGTAGGAGATGTTCATGGGATGCAAGGAGATGGTGAAATAGCAGGTCATACCACTGATGTGTCAGCAGTTGTAACCCTTAAGGTAAAGGTATTGAAGGGTTTGAGGCTTGATGGGCCGATTATTCTACCTTTGGAAGAGGACCTGCCACATCTGGGCAAGCCTATAACTGAAGCAGAGAAGAAAAGTGCTCGATCCATGGGTAAAAAACTTGAAATAAGCGAGTTTGAGCAGACCGCTCCAATTTCGTTTGTGGGAACCGGTGAAAACCTAAATCTCGCCATTGACAACGGTTTGGAAAGAGCAGCCTCAGTACTGGGAATGTCAGTTCCGGAAGTTAAAAACAGGACAACAATCAATGGAGGCTTGGAAATCGGAAGATATCCAGGTACTGCAACAATAACATTCCTGGCTCCTGTAAATACTCTCAAGAAGGCCGGGCTTTTCGAAATCGTCAAAGAGCAATACGGTACAGATTGATATTTTAGCATTGTTTCGGGTAGGTTGACAGAACCTATCCGAAATAATTGGGACGGAGGTTTGCAATGAGACTTTTTATTTGCATAGAACTTGAAGAGGAGCAATTGGATGTTGTTGAAAAAGCGAAGGAAAGGTTGAAAATCGAGTCCAGAAAAGGAAGGTTTGTAAAATCTGAACATACACATCTAACACTGGTTTTTATTGGGGAGGTCGAAGATCACAGGCTAGATGATGTTATTCAAGCAATCGAAAAAATAAGTTTCAAGGAATTCCAATTGCATATGTCTGGCCTCGGCTGGTTCCAAAAGAGGTCAGGTAAAATCTACTGGATTGGATTTGAAAGAAACGAAGAACTTCTTAGACTTCAGAAAGATTTACAAGGTGAATTGAAAGATCAAGGTTTTAATCTCGAAAAAAGAGAATACACTCCACATGTAACAATCGGAAGGAATGTTAAGGTTAAGGAAGACTTTAATCCATCAACCTACACAGAGCTTATTCAGGGTAGATGTACAAGAGTCAAAGAGATAGTTTTAAAGAAGTCAGAAAATCAGGATAGAAAAATGATACATACCAGACTGTATTCAAAGTCTGCCAAAAACAAATCCGAGGAGGAGAGAAATTGATTAGGATACATTTTTCAGACAAAAAAGAGGAATACAGGAGAGAAGATTCCAACCCTATGAGAAAGGACTTGATTAGAGGTGTAAGGACTTTTCACAAGGGATTTTCTCAGTATTCCATGACTCCATTACACAAATTGGATAACCTGGCTCAGCATTTTGGAGTAGGGGATATATACGTAAAGGACGAAAGCAAGCGCTTTGGATTGAATGCTTTTAAGGTTTTGGGAGGATCTTATGCAATTGGAAAATACCTTGCTGAAAAGCTTCAGATGGATATTGCTGACCTTGACTTTGAATATCTTAAGTCAAAAGAAGTAAGGGAGAAAATAGGTGAGATAACATTTGTAACAGCTACCGATGGGAATCATGGAAGAGGTGTTGCTTGGGCAGCAAGAGAGCTAGGTCAGAAATGTGTTGTATACATGCCCAAGGGTTCTTCACAGACAAGACTCCAGAATATCAGAAACGAGGGAGCTGAAGCATCAATAATTGACGGAAATTACAACGATGCTGTGAAGCTATCCGATAAAATGGCAAAAGAACACGGCTGGGTAGTTATTCAAGACACAGCCTGGAAAGGATATGAAGTAATTCCAACCTGGATTATGCAAGGATACGGGACGATAATGGATGAGCTGGTTGAGCAGATTGAGGAGAAACCAACCCATGTATTCCTTCAGGCTGGAGTAGGCTCCTTTGCAGGAGCTATGCTGGGATATTTACTGTCATATTACGGAAATGACGGTCCAAGCATTTACATTGTTGAGCCGGATGAGGCCAACTGTCTATATCTTTCATCAATTGAGGGCGAAATAAGAATAGTTGATGGAGATATGGCTACAATTATGGCTGGACTTGCATGTGGAGAACCAAATACTGTAAGTTGGGAGATGCTAAGGGACCATAGTGACGGATTCATTTCCTGTCCTGACTACGTAGCCGCACGAGGAATGAGGATTATGGCTGCTCCATTGGAGGGTGACCATCAGATTGTTTCCGGTGAATCAGGCGCTGTAGGTCTTGGAGTAGTTTCATATTTTATGGAAAGAAATGAATATAAGGAAATAAGAGACAAGATGAACCTGGACAAGGATTCCAAAATACTTATCATAAGCACAGAGGGTGATACTGATCCTGAAAAGTATCGTGAAATAGTGTGGGATGGTACGGAGAGTGAGAATAATGATTGAAAAAGAGGATAAAATTCTGGATATAGTATCGGATTATCCTCAGACTGAGGAAATATTCAAACCCTACGATGAAATAGTTGGGAAATGCGTAATGTGTAACCATCTATTTGAAACAGTCGAAGAGTTTTCAGAGATGTATGATCTAAATATGGAGGAGCTTCTGAAAAATCTAAATAGGAACAAATAGATTGAAAAACCAGAAAAAACATGCCACCCGATTAAACCATCAGGTGGCATTGTCATTTCTATTTATCATCAAGTACCACAGGCAATTGATATCCTGACTTTTCAAAATATTTTTCAAGAAGAATTGCACCGGCGATAATAAAGGGAAGAGATCCAATCAATCTAATAATTGTAAATTTGATTCCCAGCATACTTGCCTCCATAATACTCATGGGTATCATAAATAGGGAAGCAGCGGTTATATAAGTTATGATCGAACTGTATTTTGCACCCTTATGGTACATTGAATTTGCCAGCGGGAATGCAACAAAAGTGCCTCCTACTGTTGTTGAAGCCAGTAAAACTGACCAAAGAAATCTTAAAGGATTATTGTTGTCGCCAAAATGCTTCTCAACTGATTCTCTTTTTGCCCATACATCAAAAAGTCCAATAAGGACAAAGGCCGGGGGTAAAATCAGAACCATATCCTTTGCAAAGACAAGGAAGTTGTTCCATACCCTTATTCCAAGATCAAATTCTGAAAGAAATGAAACAAAGGCCAGCATCAGGAATACACCAAAATAAATATAGTTTCTATCAATCTTCTTCATTAAATAAATACCTCCCCATAGAAAACGCCCATTAAAACGGCTATTAAACCAGCTACAACAAAACTCATGGCATTTCTCAAAATAGTGGCTTTGGATCCAAAATATTTGCTCTCAAGAGGATAGGTTACAATTCCCACAAGCATAAGAGATGTCACAAAACCTGCAACCACCATGTATGGTACACCTCTTTCAACAAGAATTCTTGCAAGAGGATATGCTATGAATCCAGGCATCATCGTTACAGACCCCAATACCAGACTGGATATCAAACCCAGAAATACGTTATCCTGGCTTAGGTAATCGACTATTATGCCCTCTGTCAGCATCAGTACCAATGAGATTATCATAAGTAGCTTAAGATAGGTTGGCAGGGTTTTTGAAAACTTCATCCATCCTTTTTTTAAGCCCATCATGGTTTTTTTTGCATTAAATAGATAAGAAACAAAAAGGGCAGCGGCTGTTACAACATAAAGACTTACCATTTATCAAAACCTCCAGTAATTTATTATTAATACACCACCCCCCCATGCCGGGGGATGGTGTTATTGTATAAAAAAATGATGGCAATGTCAAATAAAATTTAAAGGGCACCTGTTGTAGGTACCCTTTATAGTCTAATATAGCTGCTTTTCTTCATCTTCTTCATATTTTTTAAAGACTTCCATGCACTCGTCTCTGTAGATTTGAATAAGCTGAGGCTTTCCATGATGTTCCTGCCTAGGAAGGATGTCATTTAGAATCTGATCATCAAATCCAACCTTGGCGGCATCCTCCTTGGTAGCACCATAATAAACCTTGTCAATCCTTGCCCAATGAATTGCACCATAGCACATTGGACATGGCTCGCAGGTTGTATAGAGTTCACAGCCTGAAAGGTCAAAATCATCCAATGCTCTGGTCGCTTCCCTGATGGCCACTATTTCTCCATGAGCGGAGGGGTCTTTGGTGCCGATTACATTGTTGTGGCCTCTTCCAATTATAATGCCATCCTTCACTACAACAGCTCCAAAAGGACCACCATGCCTTTTCTCAATGCCTAACAATGCTTCATTTATGGCAGCTTTCATATATTTGTTCATGGACAACATCTCCTTTCATTATCATAATATTTATACCCAGTATTGAACAAGAGAAAATGCCTGGCATATCTACTGTGAATTATATCGATAAAGTGATATACTTTTCCCATAAGAGTATGATGAAATATTATAAAATGAGGTGAAAGAATGAAGCTTAAGGCAGCACTTATTCAGATGGAGGTCGTCGAAGGCAAGGATAAAAACCTTCAGACTGCAGAAAAAATGCTAAGAGGTGCAGCAAAAGAAGGTGCAAGGCTTCTTGTTCTTCCAGAAATGTTTAACGTACCCTATGATAATTCGAGATTCCCGGAATATGCAGAAGAATACCCTGGAAAGACAACAGAATTTCTAAAAGATATGGCCACTGAATTGAATGCTTATATCGCAGGAGGTTCCATACCTGAACAGAGCGAAGACAGCATATACAATACCTCCTATATCTTTTCGCCTGCTGGTGAATTGATTGGAAAGCATAGAAAGGCTCATCTCTTTGATATTGATGTGGAAGGCGGTATAACCTTTAAGGAATCAGATGTGCTTTCACAAGGAAATGAATCAACAATATTTGATATTGATGGAGTGAAAATGGGTCTTATTATCTGCTATGATATAAGATTCCCTGAGTTCACAAGAAAACTGGCACTTCAGGGAGTTCAGGCAGTACTGGTGCCAGCAGCATTCAATATGGTTACAGGACCAGCTCATTGGCATCTTTTGGCTAGAGCCAGAGCACTGGACAACCAGGTATATATGCTTCTATGTTCTCAATCAAGAAATCAGGAAAGCTCATATACTGCATATGGTCATTCTCTAATGGCAGACCCGTGGGGTGACATTGATTCTGAGCTCGATACAGAAGAAGGAATACTTTTTGTAACAATCGATACGGATAAGATAGAAAAGGTAAGAAATGAACTTCCTCTTCTAAAGCACAGAAGAGAAGAGCTCTACTGAATAAAGATATAAGCTAAAACCCTGATGATTCAGGGTTTTATTTTTACTTTAGCACTGTATTGATATTGTGTATTGAGGTAAGAAAAAAAGGGTATATGTGAGAAAAGGAGGGTGGAATATGCTTATGTTCAGAAATATTGTCACAGCATTCCTGATGTGGAATGACCAGATGTTGTTGCTTGAAAGAAGTCAGGATAAGGAAATCGCTCCAGGTGTTTGGTTTGGAGTGGGAGGGCATATGGAGCCCGAGGAAATAAACGATCCTTACAGAGCAGTTTACAGGGAAGTGTTTGAGGAAACAGGAATAGACAGTTCGAAAATACAAAAAATAGAATTGAAGTATATTGTATATAATCGAGTTGATGACAACGAGATTGTTGTAAATCACATTTTCTTTGGAGAGGTCTCTGCACCTTATGTCGTTCCAAATCATGAGGGTGTGCTGCATTGGGTTAAGATGGATTCAGCTCTTGAAAAAATATCACATCCAGTGGTTTTGAAGGTCCTAAATCATTACATTAGAGATAGAAGAAAAGATCTATTACTGGGAGTACTGGACTGGGAAGAGCCATATGTCTGGTGGTATCCTATTTAGAAGGGAGTGGTATGATGTCTTGGGAGTTTCTTGAAGAGGTTAAGACCGATTGGGAAAGATACATTAATACTGGGGAAGTTTCAGATCGTGTGTCACCTGTGATCAAAAACTCCTGGAAAAGATGCAAGCAGGCTGGAGTAGATCCTTATGGTGGTACAGGTAAAAGACTCAATGAAGATGAGTTTTTTGGAGTTATGCACTGCAACCGGGACCTAATTGAAGTAGCCAAACCAATAATGGAAAATCTGAACAGCCTTGTTCTGGGAACAGGGTTTGTTCTTGTGCTTACTGATAAAAATGGTATTATCCTTCACATAACCGGAGAGAAGAGCGTAGAGGAGGATGCAAGGAGACTCAATTTCTGTCCGGGTTCAAGTTGGCAGGAAGACCAAGTGGGAACCAATGCAATCGGTACCTGTCTGATTGAACAAAAACCGATACAGACAATAGGCGCTGAGCATTACTGCATGGGTCATCATCCTTGGACTTGTTCTGCTGCCCCTATAAAAGGTACAGATGGAGAAATGGTTGGAGTTCTGGATATGTCCGGTTATAGTCTAGGAGCACATAAACATACCTTGGGTATTGTTGTTGCAGCAGCATACTCAATTGAGAATCAGCTTTCTCTCAAAAAATCATATGCAATTCTGGATACGACAGTGGAGTCGATTGCTGATGGAATGATTATTGTAAATGATAACTTTGGAATTCACCGTATAAATAAAGCCGGAGACAGGATACTTCGGATAAGGGGTGGTGAACTCGATAAAAGTGATATCAGAGAAATTCTGGGAGATAATATATTCAGGGGTGAAGATGCATTTTCAAAAAGGGTTGATTGGGATTTTACATTCAAGGATAGAAGAATCCCCTGCAATGTTAAAATAACACCAATCGAGATCGAACATGAAAAGAAAGGGATGGCTATACTTTTTAGAGAAATGAAAGATGTTCACCAGACTGTAAACGTAGTTTCCGGCAACAAGGCTAACTATAGCTTTGACTGCATAATTACAGGTAATGAGAATATGCTTAGAGCAATAAAGGAAGCACAGAAATTTGCAAGAACTAGAGGGTGCGTTCTTCTTGAAGGAGAAAGTGGGACAGGAAAGGAATTGTTTGCACATGCCATACATAACCATAGTAGTAGAAGCAACGGTCCATTTGTTGCAATAAATTGTGCATCATTACCCAAGGATCTGGTGGAGAGTGAACTTTTCGGCTATGAAAAAGGTGCATTTACTGGAGCTGTCAGAGAAGGAAAGGTTGGTAAATTTGAGTTGGCAAATGGAGGGACACTCTTTCTTGACGAAATTGGTGAGCTGCCTCTTGACCTTCAGGCTAAACTTTTAAGGGTTTTGGATGATTTTACAGTTACAAGAGTAGGTGGAAAGGTTGCAAAGAAACTTGACGTAAGGATTATTGTGGCAACCAACAGAGATCTTCTGGAAGAGACGAGGAGGAAGACTTTCAGGGAGGACCTGTATTACAGACTTAATGTATTCAATGTAAAAATCCCTCCACTAAGAAAAAGAGGCGAAGATGTAATCCTTCTTGCAGAACATTTTCTGAAAAAGCTTAACCTTGCAAATCGTACGGACAAGAGGATGTCCAGGGAGT
This sequence comes from Gudongella sp. DL1XJH-153, assembly GCF_049310905.1. NCBI lineage: Bacteria > Bacillati > Bacillota > Tissierellia > Tissierellales > Tissierellaceae > Gudongella > Gudongella sp. DL1XJH-153. The sequence continues at coordinate 10,873 of NZ_JBMEMN010000002.1, read as the reverse complement.
TTAGTGGGTGTTTGGGAAGAAACCAATGGAAGGGAAATGTAAGGGAGTTGGAGAATATAATGCACAGAGCATATCATCTCTGTGAAGAGAGTCTTATCACAGAAGAGTTGTTGCCGGAGGATCTTTTTAATGATAAATCTGATGAGAAGGATTATGGGAGCTTAACCATAAAGGAGCAGGAGAAGGAGTTTATAAAGAGAGCTCTTGAAAAATCAAATGGAAATGTAATAGGCGCTGGGGATATGATAGGTCTTAGTAAGTCAGCCATGTATAGAAAATTAAAGGAGTACAGCATAAATCCAAAGCAGTACAAATCATAGAAGAATAACGGGATAATTCCCATAATCGCGAAAAACAGATTCCCGATTATGGGAATTTGTTTTTCTTTGGGATTTTTCCGTGGGCTTGATTTTTTAAATTAACGCATTTGTGTGATTAGGTTTAGTTGGCATGAGAATTGCAATCTTATAGAAATAGTACTTTGTGGCCCATAGGAAAGGAGGGATTAGATAGGGGGGCGTTAATTGGAGGTGAATGGATGAACAGATTTATCATCGAATTTGGAATGGGAGTGGATTTCCACGGACAGGATGTTACCAGAGCTGCTGAAAAAGCAGTACTTGATGCCGTATCAAAAAGCTGTTTGTGTGGCCTTGAGGAGGTTGTCGGAATCAATGACCTAAACAAGGGAGTGGGTGTGAATGTAACCATAGCAGTTGCAAGACCGGCTGAGGTGGACCTGGAAAGAATCAAGAAGTGTCTTCCCGTTGGTCAGAAAACCATCAAAACAATCGAAGGGGGTATGACTGTACCAGGATTGTTTATTCCAGACTTTGGAGACAAGGACAGCAGCATAGAGGCTGCACTGGCATGTGTGGAAGTAGAGATACTATAGCAAGGAGGGATTTTCTTGGATTTGACTAATGAAAAAATCATTGAAATGTACAAAAGTATGAAGCGTATCAGGGAATTTGAAACAAATGCAAGCCGATTGTTTGCTGAGGGTAGCATTCCTGGATTTGTACATCTATATCTGGGTGAAGAGGCTGTCGCTACAGGTGTATGTGCAACGCTGAATGATGATGACTTTATCACCAGTACACACAGAGGTCATGGACATATAATAGCCAAGGGTGGAGACACCAAATACATGATGGCAGAGCTTTTTGGAAAGGAAACCGGATATTGTAAAGGAAAGGGAGGCTCCATGCATATTGCTGATGCAACCAAGGGTATCCTAGGTGCGAACGGTATAGTAGGAGCTGGACAGAACATAGCAGTGGGAGCCGGACTAAGTGCAAAGTATAGAAAATCTGGACAGGTATGTGCATGCTTCTTTGGAGATGGATCTACAAACCAAGGTACATTCCACGAATCTATTAACCTGGCAAGCATCTGGAAGCTTCCTGTTGTATTTGTATGTGAAAACAACCTCTACGGAATTTCAATGTCCCAGGCGCGACACCAGGCAATACAGGATGTAGCTGACAGAGCTGTTGCCTATAACATTCCAGGAATAGTCATAGATGGAAACGATGTATTCGCAGTGTATGAGGCTGTTGTGGAAGCAGTTGCAAGAGCCAGAAGCGGTCAGGGACCAACCCTTATAGAGTGTAAGACATACAGACACAAGGGACATTTCGAGGGAGATCCAACAACATACAGAGCATCTGAAGAAGTTCAGGAATGGATGGCAAAGGATCCTCTACCAAGGGCAGTGGCTTACTTATTGGATAATGACATTGTAACAGAAGAAGAGTTAAAGAAAATTGATGATGAAATTGTCAATGAAATAGCGGATGCCATCAAGTTTGCAGAGGATAGCCCAGTGCCTTCTTTAGAGTCGATAGTTCAGGATATTTATACAGATATCGTAGAGGAGGTAAGATAGATGAAAACCATGAGCATGATGGAAGCCATCAGAGAGGCTATGAATAAGCGAATGAGAGAAGACGAAAACGTATTGCTATTTGGTGAGGATGTTGGAGCGTTTGGGGGTTGTTTTGGCGTTTCAGCAGGGATGTTTGATGAGTTTGGACCGGAAAGAGTAAGAGACACCCCAATATCTGAGGGAGTTATCATCGGAACAGCAGTAGGTGCAGCTGCAACAGGACTTAGACCGATTGCAGAGCTTATGTTTATTGACTTTGCAACAGTTGGTTCGGATCAGCTGGTAAACCAGGCTGCAAAAATGAGATATATGTTTGGTGGGAAAATCAATTTACCAATGGTTGTAAGACTTCCGCTTGGTGCGGGAATAAGTGCAGCAGCTCAGCACTCCCAGTCACTGGAAGCTTGGTTTACACATGTACCTGGTTTAAAGGTAGTTTATCCTTCGACTCCTGCCGACGCTTATGGACTGATGCTTAAATCCATAGATGATGAAAATCCTGTTATATTCCTGGAGCACAAGATCCTTTACGGAGCAAGCGGTGAAGTGGATGAGAATATGGAACCAATTGAATTTGGTATTGCAGATATCAAGAGAGAAGGAAGCGATGTTACAATAGTTGCAACAGGAAAGATGGTACACGAAGCCTTGGCTGCAGCTGAAAAGCTTGCAGAAGAAGGAATCGAAGCCGAGATTCTCGATCCAAGGACATTGTTCCCATTTGATAAGGAAACCATGTTAAAGTCAATTGAGAAGACCAACAAGGTTATAATCGTAACAGAGGAAAACAAGAGAGGAAGCTGTGCAAGTGAAATTGCGGCTGTAATTGCCGAGGATGGTTTTGACTATCTGGATGCGCCAGTTGCAAGACTATGTGCAATGAATACTCCTGTACCATTCTCACCGGTACTTGAGCAGTACTATGTACCAAGTGCAGATGAAATTGTGACAGCTGTCAAGAAGATGTTCTAGAAGGAGGCAACCTGAGTTGCCTCCCCTTCAAGGGGTGAGTAAATGAGTACAATAGGAATTATAGCCAATCCTGCATCTGGAAAGGATATTCGAAGGCTTGTTTCCCATGCAACAGTTGTAGATAACAATGAAAAGGTAAATATTGTAAAGAGAATTATCCTGGCTGCACAAGGAGCAGGTATCACAGAGGTTGTAGTAATGCCCGATACATTCCTTATAGGCTACAAGGCTGGAGAAGAACTCAAGGGTTCAAAGGAGCTGCGTGTTCCAGTGGAAATACTGGAGATGAGAGTGAGAGGGAGTGTCGAGGATACAATTCTAGCCACAAAGCTGATGGAGGAGAAAGGTGTTAATTGCATCATAGCCCTTGGCGGTGATGGAACCAGCAGAGCAGTTGCAAAATCAATAACTGCGACACCATTGATTAGCATATCAACCGGTACCAATAATGTATATCCGGAAATGCTTGAAGGGACAGTTGTGGGAATTGCTGCTGCAGCAATTTCAACAAATGTATGTGATATGGGAGAAACCTGTAGAAGGGACAAGAGAATTGAGATTTACAAGGGCGGAGAAATGATTGACATCGCACTTGTGGATTGCGTAATTTCAAAGCAGACTTATATTGGATCAAAAGCTATCTGGAAGCCAGCAGATATACAGAAGGTAATAGTATCCAGGGCAAATCCTGCATCCATAGGATTTTCAACAATTGTAGGTGTAAAAAAGCTTGTGAATGAAGAAGATGACTTCGGTGCATCAATAAATGTAAATATAGGCGATAATCAACTGGTGGCTCCAATAGCTGCCGGAACAATGAAAGCGATTAGAGTGGATGAGCCAATAATACATCCTTTGGGTGAATTATTTTCGTGGACCATGGAATACAAGGGAATAATGGCACTTGACGGGGAAAGGGAGATTCCTTTCAAAAAAGGAGATACCTTCCAATTCAAAATAACAAGAGACGGACCCTACAGGGTCAATATAAAAAGAACAATTATGTCAGCCCAAAAAAATGGGTTCTTTAACCGGTAACATCGGAGGAGGAGGTAAAATGGCTAAAAAGATAGTAATGCCCAAGCTGGGTCTTACAATGAAGGAGGGAAAGCTTGCCAAGTGGTACAAGGCAGAGGGAGACCCCATAAAGATTGGGGATAAATTATTCAGTATTGAAACAGACAAGATAACAAATGATTCAGAAGCAACTGAAGAAGGAGTTCTAAGAAAAATAATAGTTCATGAAGGAAATACGGTTCCAATTATGGAACCTGTTGGTATTGTTGCAGGAGCTGACGAGGATATCTCTTCGTTGCTTGCTGATGTACCTGAAGCTTCGTCAGAAAAATCAGAAACTAAGGATGATAAAATTCAGAAGGAAACTGAGCCAGAGAAGAGGATCCAGAGAACCGGAAAAATCAAAGTTTCTCCTGTTGCCAGAAAGCTGGCTGAGGAGGAGGGTATTGATGTTGAGACTATAGAAGGAACAGGTCCTGGAGGCAGGATTGTACTTGATGATGTAAAGAATGCAGTGGAAAACAAGGATAAAATCAAGGCAAGCCCAACAGCAGAGAAGGTTGCTAAAGATCTGGGGGTGGATGCTTCCAAGATAGCAAGTGAAAAGAGAGTAATGAAGGATGATGTACTTAGAGCTGACAAAGAAGCTCAGTATGCATCATTGGCACAACCTGAGGACAGAAGGATTCCTCTGACGACTATGAGAAAGATCATCGGAGAAAGGATGAGTGAGAGCACTCATACAGCACCGACAGTGAACTTTACCATATCCGTTGACATGACAAATTTGAAGTCATTAAGGGAAGAGCTTAAAGTGGAGAAAAGCATAACCTACACAGATCTTATTGTAAAAGTGACATCATTGTTGCTCCTTGAGCATCCATATTTGAACTCTTCGCTTGATGGAGAAGAAATTGTGCTTAGAAACTATGTCAATATGGGAGTGGCAGTAGCACTTGAGGATGGACTCCTGGTTCCGGTTGTAAAGAACGCCCATGTTAAGAAGTTAGGAGAAATTTCAGATGAAATAAAGGACCTGTCATACAGGGCAAAAACCAATCAGCTTACAACTGATGAAATAGAGGGAGGAACCTTTACAGTTACCAATATCGGAATGTTTGGTATAGAAAGCTTTACACCTATTATAAATCAGCCTGAATCTGCAATACTTGGTGTAAATGCAATTGTTGAGACTCCTGTAGTAGTGGGGGGCTGTGTATGTACAAGACCGCTTATGAAGCTGTCGCTTACTGCCGATCATAGAACAGTTGACGGGGCAGTTGCAGCAATGTTCCTGGCGAGACTCAAGGAAGTACTGGAGCATCCGCTGAGAATGCTGCTTTAGGGGGGATACTATGAAGATTGTAATAATCGGTGGAGGCCCAGGAGGTTATGTAGCCGCAGTAAAGGCTGCACAGATGGGAGCACAGGTAGTTGTTGTTGAGAAGGAGTATATCGGTGGAACATGTCTTAATACCGGCTGTATTCCAACAAAGGTACTTCTTCATTCAACTGATATTTATCATAAATTGAAAAATGAGGCTGGTTCTCTTGGATTGGAGCTGGATAATCTTGAAGTAAACTGGAATGAGCTCCAGACAAGAAAAGAGCTGGTTGCAACACAGCTTGTGGAGGGTGTAAAGAACCTTCTTAGAACAGGAAATATTGAAGTGATAGAAGGTATTGCAAGATTCACTTCAAAGAAAAGCATTGAAGTTGCATTAAATGATGGTGGAACTAAAAGGGTTTCCTTTGACCGCGCCATTGTAGCGACAGGAGCAAAGCCAATAATTATACCGGTTCCGGGGCACGACCTGGAAGGTGTGATTACAAGCAGAGAAGCAATGAGTCTTGCGGAAATACCAGAGAGTCTTTGCATAATAGGTGGAGGAGTAATAGGTATGGAATTTGCAAACATCTATTCCAACCTTGGATGCAAAGTTACAATAGTGGAAATGCTACCAGATCTGGTTGCAAATATGGATCAGGAAATAGTTGAAAGTCTTGAAGAGGCGCTTGTGGATAATGGAGTACAAATCCATAAATCGTCCAAAGTCCTAAAAATTGAGATGGCTGATGGTGGCCTTCAGGTTACAGCTCAGAAGGGAAATGAAACCTTTAAGCTTGTTGCTGATAAGGTACTTATGGCAACGGGAAGAAAGCCAGCTGGGGATGATCTGGGACTTCAGGAGATTGGAGCGAAAGTCGAAAGAGGAGCTATTCAGGTTGACAAGCTATTTAAAACAGATGTTGATAATATCTATGCAATAGGAGATTGTACAGGGGGAGTTCAGCTTGCACATGTGGCATCGGCCTCTGGCCTGATGGTTGCAGAGTTGATAATGGGTAAGAGAATGGCGATGGATTTCAGAACCATTCCATATTGTGTATATACAAAGCCTGAACTTGCATCGGTCGGTATGACTGAAAAGGAAGCTCTTGATAAAGGCTACCGTATAAAAGTAGGAAGATTCCCCATGTATGGAAACGGGAAAGCTGTTATTTCAGGTGATGTAAGGGGACTTGTAAAGATTCTGGCAGATGAAAAAACCGGTGAGGTCCTTGGGATTCATATTGCCGGAAATAGCGCAACTGAGCTGATTTCTGCCGGTGCTGTTGCAATCAGGCTTGAAGCCACTGTAGATGAGCTTCTTACTACTATCTATGCTCATCCAACTGTAGGGGAGTCAATTCATGAGGCAGCTGAAGGTGTATTTGGTAAGGCAGTACATCTGCCAGGTTAAAGAATAATTCACAATTCATACCCTCTCGATGAATTTCAAAAAAATAAAATTTTTAGAAATTCTATCGCCGGGCACATGCATTTCTCTATTTACAGTTAACAAGATTTTATTTGATATTAGCCAGAACATCGAAGTATTGTTGTTCTGGTTTTTTTCATTGTGAATTCTGATTTGTGCATTGTGAATTGAATCTTCATGGTATAATATACTCAAATGAAAACTGGGGAGGTATTCATATGAGCAATTTCAATAAAGGACCAGATCCAAGATTCAAATTTGTAATAATTTTTGCCGCTATTGGAGTGTTTTTCCTTCTGGCATCTATATTGGTAAACATTTTCAGCTAATCATTTGATAAATCTGCAACATCGTAGTCCAGGAGCTTTGAAAGGTCGGTTACAGGTAACTGCAGCTGAAGACCGATTTTACCTGCATTGAAAGTAATCTTATCCAGCAGGATAATGGTTTCATCGAATATTGTCGGGTATTGCTTTTTCATTCCCAAGGGTGAGCATCCGCCTTTAACATAGCCTGTTGCAGAAAGGATTTCCTTAACAGGCAGCATTTGTATTGACTTTTCACCGCTGGCTTTGGCAGCTTTTTTCAAGTCCAGTTCTTGGGATACAGGGATTACAAATACATAAATATCGCTGCTTTTACCCCTGGTGACCAGAGTTTTGAAAATTTCATCTTCAGGAATATTTAACTTTTTTGCAACGGATTTTCCGTCAATATTATCATCATGGGTATCATATGGTATTAAAATATATTCCACTGATTTATTGTCACATAACCTTGCAGCATTTGTTTTATCAGACATTGTTATCAACTCCTTAGATATATAATAATACAAATTTAAAAAATCAGCAAAGTCAAGATAGATTGGAGGAGATACGCATGATACAGTGCAGCGTATCGGGACTTAAGAAGTACTACGGAGCAGAGATGGTTTTCGAAAACATTTCATTTGAACTTCACTCTAGTGAAAGAGTGGGATTAATTGGACAGAACGGTTGTGGAAAGACTACTTTGATGAAAATCCTAATGGGAGAGGAAAATTACCAGGAGGGTTCTCTTACATTTGGAAAAGGCGTAACTCTTGGATATCTCCATCAGATTTTTACTTTTCAGGAAGATACTACGGTTAAAGAGGTTCTTGAACAGGCCTTTGAGGAAGTTTGGAAGCTTAAGGAAGAGCTCCGCAATGTTGAACTTAAGATGAAGGAGCTTTCGGGAAGAGAACTTGAAAAATCGATTACGAGATACTCATCTTTGGTCGAAAAATATGAGTTGAACGATGGATATGATGTTGAAGTAAATATTGATAAGGTTTGTCAGGGGCTTAGAATACCTGAGGATTTTATGGATAAGCCCTTTCAGCAGTTAAGTGGAGGTGAAAGAACCAGGGTTCTTCTGGCAAGACTCCTATTGCAGAAGCCTGATGTACTTCTTCTTGATGAGCCAACCAATCACCTGGATATGGATTCAGTGGAATGGCTTGAGGATTTCCTAATTGAATACAATGGAACAGTTTTAATGGTTTCCCATGACAGGGTGTTTCTTGACCGTGTAGTAAATCGAATAATTGAGCTGGAATCCAGCAGGGCCAGCATATACAATGGGAACTATTCCTATTATGTGGAAGAGAAGGAAAGACGTTTCCAGATTGAATACAGGGAGTACCTAAATAATCAGCGAAAAATTGACATGATGGAAAAGCAAATCGAAAGGTATCGCATATGGGGTGCCATGAGAGATAGCGAAAAGATGTATAAAAGGGCAAAAGAGCTTGAAAAGAGACTGGACAAACTCGAGGTTGTAGATAAACCTCTGGAGGATGCAAAGAAGATTCGTTTGGGGAGTTCAAGTGCTCGAAGAACAGGTAAGATAGTACTGGATGTAGAACAACTTTCAAAGTCTTTTTCTGAAAAAAAGTTATTCAAGGACCTTTCCTTTACACTGTTTTACCAGGACAGATTGTGTATTATGGGAGTCAATGGCTCTGGGAAAAGCACCCTGCTCAATATAATTCTTGGTGAACTATCACAGGATAGCGGGAAGATTAGATATGGATCAAATGTAAATATCGGGTTTCTGCCTCAGAACATAACCTTCCACAACGAAGATGTTACGATTCTTGAATATTTTACAAGAACCCATGGTATTACAGAGCAGGAAGCAAGGAATGAATTGGCAAGACTTTTATTTGTAAGGGATGATGTCTTTAGAAAGATAAAGGTATTGTCAGGAGGAGAGAAGTCTAGACTAAAACTGTGCTCCTTATTGTACACCAAGGTAAATCTATTGATTTTGGATGAACCAACCAATCATTTGGATATAGATACCAGGGAGGTGCTTGAAAACACCCTGCTTGACTACGAGGGAACAATCTTGTTTGTATCCCATGACAGATATTTCGTTGAAAAGGTTGCAAAGAGTATAATTGTATTGGAAGAAGAAGGGTATAAGATCTATCCATTTGGATATGATGATTATATGGAGAAAAGAGCAAAAAGGAAACAAGAGGAAAAACAAAAAGATACATCCGGAAATAGAATTTCAGACAAGAAGAAAAAGCCATCCAGAAAGCCAGACCATGCTCAGAAAATCGAGAGACTTGAAATGGAAATCAAGGAGAAAGAATCTCGACTCCTGGAGGTTTCAAAGCAGATGGAGCATAATAATGACAATCCAGATGAACTTATGGAGCTTTATAGAATCAAGGAAGAGCTGGAAGAACAGATAATATTGGTAATGGAAGAATGGGAGAGCCTACAGGAGGCTCAAGGGAGGTAAAGATGAAATTTACAACGATACTCCATTCAGTTGATGAAATGATTGGAACGATTACCTTAAACAGACCGGAAGCCAACAATACCTTCAATATTCCAATGGCAGAGGAACTAAACAATGCACTGAGATTGATGGATGAAGATTCAAATGTCAATGTTGTTGTCATCAATGCCAATGGAAGAAATTTTTGTACAGGGATAGATGTCAATTATGTGGATGGAAAGGATATGGATGAATACCTGAAGTGGGTAAGACTTATGGAACAGATGAATATGACAATTGCAAAAATGAAAAAACCAGTTATTGCATCGGTTCACAAAATAGCAGTTGCAAATGGCATTGGTCTCGTGGCAGCTTGCGATCTTGCAATAGCAGCAGACAACGCAATGTTTGGAGCCACTGCAATCAATGTTGGATTATTCTGCATGGGGCCTGCAGTTCCACTTTACAAAAGCCTAGGTAGAAAAAAGACTCTTGAACTGATTATGACAGGGGATATCATTGATGCGGAGGAAGCACTGAGAATAGGCCTTGTAAACAAGATTGTGCCGGCAGAAAACCTTCAAGCAGAGACGAGGAAATATGCTGCCAAACTGGCAGGAAAAAGCCCCCTGGCTTTGCAGCTGGGGAAGCAATCCTTCTATCAGATGGAAGACATGAAATTTGAAGATGCCCTTGATCTTACCAATTATCATTTTGCAACCCTTTGCACCACTGAAGAGGGGCAGGAGGGAGTAAGGGCCTTTCTTGAGAAAAGAAAACCAGAATTCAGAAAAGACTAGTTCTCGAATCAGCAGTCAAATCCTTTTCTAGAAAGCACACCTTGGGAGTAGTAATGCTTTATTTCAGTCATGTCTGTAACTAGATCTGCAATATTGATAAGTCCCTCTGAAGCATATCTTCCTGTAAGAACAACTTCAACATCTGGGGACTTGTTCTTGACCGCTTCAATGACCTTAGCCTCATCAAGAAGACCGAGATAGATTGCAATGATTACTTCGTCCAGAATAACAAGGTCATACTCGCTGCTTTTAAGGATGTCTGAACATTTAGCGAGTGATTCCATAGCCTTGTCGATATCTATCTGCTCTGGTTTGGAATAGATATAGCAACCATTGCCCAGCTGTTCTATTTCAATTGAGGGAATATATTCTGAAATAGCTGTTTCGCTATATTTCATATCCTTGACGAATTGACCGATATATACTTTTTTCCCTGCCAGTGCTGCCCTGATGGCCAAACCGAATGCAGCAGTGGTTTTTCCCTTTCCGTTACCTGTGTATATATGAATTAATCCTTTTTCCATTGGTATGCCTCCTTGGTTGGTAATTTTTTATACTTGTTTGAGCTACATATACCCTTATTGGTGGGATTTTCACGTTAGTGTAAAATAACTGTAGGAAAAATAAATGAGAATAGAGCTCCGTATGGTATGATTAATTTTGAGGAAAAAACC